>DASQIQ010000422.1:0-5795 GCA_035631495.1 Micropepsaceae bacterium | reverse complement strand
TCCGGCGCAGCCAGCACCCCTACACCAAGGGCTTGCTCCGAAGCCTGCCGCAAAAGGGGACCGCCAAAAAAGCCTATCTGCCTACCATCGAAGGCGTTGTGCCCTCGCTGCTGGATCCGCCGGTATTTTGCCGTTTCGCGGAGCGCTGCTGGAAACGCAAGACTCTCAGCGATGCCGAACAAAAACGCTGCTTCGCCGAGGACCCGATGTTGAGACCGCACGGCAACGGTCTGGTCGCTTGTCATTATCCTCTGTCGGGAGAAGAGCCGTGAGCGCGAACGGCACCCCGCTCCTCATCGTCGAGGGTTTGAAGAAATATTATCCCGTCCGCGGCGGTGTATTCGGCGGCAAGATCGGCGATGTGCGCGCGGTGGACGGCGTCGACCTTTCCGTCATGGATGGCGAGACGCTGGGATTGGTGGGTGAGTCAGGCTGCGGCAAGTCCACGCTCGGCCGCACCATCATGCGTTTGGAGGACCCGACCGCCGGGCGCGTTTTCTTTGACGGGACGGAGATCGCTCGCGCCTCGGGGCCGGAATTGTTCCGTCTTCGCCGCGAGATCCAGATCATCTTCCAGGACCCTTATTCCTCGCTCAATCCACGCATGACCGTGGGCGAGATCGTGCGTGAGCCCCTTCTGGTTCATCGCATCGGCACCAAACCGGAGCAGGTCGAGAAAGTGCGGGCACTCCTGGAGACAGTGGGTCTTACGGGCGAAATGCTGGATCGTTATCCGCACGAGTTCTCCGGGGGACAGCGTCAACGCATCGGAATCGCCCGCGCGCTCGCACTTGATCCCAAGCTCGTCATCGCCGACGAGCCCGTTTCCGCGCTCGATGTCTCCGTGCGCAGCCAGGTTCTAAACCTGATGGTTCGTCTGCAGCGCGAGCGAAACCTCACTTACGTCTTCATCAGTCACGATCTGTCGGTCGTCGAACATGTCAGCGACACCATCGCCATCATGTATCTCGGCCGCATTGTCGAGAAAGGCCCGGTGGATCGCATCTTCGGCCATCCCGCCCATCCCTATACGCGCGCTTTGATCGAGGCCATTCCGGTGCCCGATCCAGAGCGGCGACATCACGGCGTTCCCGTGCAGGGCGAGGCGCCCAGTCCCGTATCGCCTCCACCCGGCTGCCCCTTCCACCCGCGCTGCCGCTACGCCATCGATGCCTGCCGTACCACCGTGCCGCTTTTGGAGCCGATGGGCGTGCCCAATGCAAACCCTGCGCGCGAACACCTTGCCGCTTGCATCCGCAAGAACGAAATCTGACGCGCGCATCTCTTTGAATTTACCCAGGATTAACGAACAAAACTCAGCCGCCCTTAAGAGCCCCACTCCTAGCCTCCATGGCAGGTATTGGGGGTTTTCTTGGCGCGAGTTTTCAAGCGAATCGCGGCCGTTCTGGCCTTGTCGGGCGTCGCAGCCTGCGCCTCCGACGACTTCGGCGCGCTGGGCGCAAGGCCCGAGTTGGCGCTTGGCTCGCTCTTTCAATCAAACGCGCTAACGCCGCGCGATGCGATGGCCCCACTGCACGGCCGGCCCGCCAAGCCGCCCTCCGGCTATATCGGATTTTGTCAGCGTTTCCCCGACCAATGCACCGCGCCCGCCGACGCGCCGCGGCAAGTGCATATGACCGAGATGCTGCGGCACACGCTGGAAGAGGTGAATATCGCTTTCAACACAAGCCTGATCGCGGAAGACGACATCACCCATTACGGCAAAGAGGAATATTGGAACATCCCCACCGACGGCTATGGCGACTGCGAAGATTACGTGTTGGCCAAGCGCCAGGTATTGATCCATCTGGGCCTGCCGGAACCCGCGCTCCGCATTGCCGTGGTCCTCACCCCCAACTTCGTGCGCCATGCGGTGCTGACCGTGGTTACCGATGAGGGCAATCTCGTGCTGGACAATCTGCACGACGAAATCGTGGCGTGGGACAAGACGGAGTATGTTTTTCTCGAACGCCAGGACCCCGTAAGCGTCACCGGCTGGGTGTCACTGCGCTAAAACTTCTCTTCACGCGGACACGCTGCGTCCCTTGCGGACCGCGCCATTGCCGAATTTCGCACGCACATTGTCGATCGCGCGTTCGACCGCGGCGCGGCGGGCCGCGGATTGGTCCAGAAGATCGGGGGGATCGCATTCCGTGGCCGGGCAGATTTGGCTGAGGCCAATGCCGAGCAGGCGGTAGGATGTTCCAAGCGCTTCACGGGCGAGAAGGACGCGCCCGACGCGAAAGATCACATCGGACAATTGCGTCGGACACTCGAGGGTCGCGCTCCTCGCCTTGATGCGAAACGCCGCATTCTTCAGCTTCAGCGTGATGGTGCGCCCGCCGATCCCTGCCGCCTTGGCGCGCGCCGACACGCGTTCGGTCTGGTCCCATAAGATGCGTTCCAATTCCGCCAGATTCGAAACGTTGGTCTCGAATGTGGTCTCCGCCGATAGGCTCTTGGCCTCGCCGTCGGGGTTCACGCTGCGAGCGTCCTCTCCCGAGGCCACGCGATGCAGCCACAATCCCGTCTCGCCATAACGCGCGGTCAACTCTCGCGCATCGGTATCCTGAAGCTGAGCGATGCGCGAGATGCCATCCTTTATAAGCCGCGCCTCGAGCGCGGGGCCGACGCCGCGGATCATTCCGATCGGCTTGTCGCGCAGGAAACTCTTGGCTTCGCCGCATCCGATGACGGCAAACCCGCGCGGCTTATCAAGATCGGAAGCGAGCTTGGCAAGAAATTTGTTGTAGGACAGACCCACCGAAACCGTGATGCCGACGGATTGTTCGATTTGATTGGCAAGTCTGGCCATGGTCTTCGCCGGCGCCATCCCGTGCAACCGTACCGTCCCGGAAAGATCGAGATAGGCCTCGTCCAAGGACAAAGGCTCGACTTGCGGCGTCGCGGTCAGAAGAAGCGCCCGGATTTCCCGTGCCACGCGAGCATATTTTCGCATGTCCGGCCTTACGATGACCGCCTGCGGACAAAGCTTCAGCGCCTGGAACATGGGCATCGCCGATTTGGCGCCAAACTTGCGCGCCGCATAATTCGCCGTCAGGACCACGCCGCGCTTGCCGCCGCCGACGATCAGCGGCTTGCCCTTCAGCGTGGGATCGTCGCGTTCTTCCACCGCGGCGTAGAACGCATCGCAATCGAGATGCGCGATTGCCAGTGTGTCGAGTTCGGGATGGGCGATGAATCGCGTCCCTCCACACAAGGAGCAATGCGCCTGATCGCCCGCCACATCGGCCAGACAATCCCGGCAGAATCCACTCGTTGCAAAGGGTCGTCCTCTTACAGAATCGCTCACCGGGATTACCCCCCAGTCGTTTCCTCCCTCACGCGGATATTGGGGGCCGACGGCCTGCCGCACAAGCCGTTCCTCGGCGCTCGCCCACAGCGATGATTCCCTTCATTTGATACCGGTATGGCTTATGGACTATTGCTTGCCGCAGACGATGCAAGGATCGGCTGGCGAAATGATCACGCTTTATGAGCTCGTCGGTGCGGAGGGGCGATCCTTCAGCCCGAATGTCTGGCGCACCCGCATGGCGCTCGCCCACAAGAATCTTCCCTATGAGACGGTTCCGCTGCGCTTCTCGGATATCGCGACCATTCTCGACGGCAAACAGAAAACCGTTCCCGTGATCAGCGATTCCGGCCGGATCGTCGCAGACTCCTGGGCCATCGCGAATTACCTCGAGGACAGCTATCCGCGCCTGCCCTCGCTTTTCGGGGGCGGGGCGGGACGAGCTCTGACCCTGTTCGTCCAGAGTTGGACGGCGGACTCGCTTCATCGCGGGGTGATCGATCTGGTGCTCTTGGACATCTATTCGCAGCTCCATGAAGCCGATAAAGCTTACTTCCGCAGCAGCCGCGAAAAGCGCTTCGGGCGGTCCCTCGAAGACGTCCAGGCGGGTCGAGAGGCGCGTGTGGCGGCGTTTCGCGCCAGCCTGCAACCCTTGCGCACCGCGCTCGCAGCGCAGCCATGGCTGGGCGGCCAGACGTCCCTTTACGCCGATTATCTCGTCTTCGGCGCCTTTCAATGGGCGCGCATGGCGAGCCGCTTTGTTCTCATTGCCGACGATGATCCGATCGCGCAATGGTTCGGTCGGTGCCTCGATCTCTTCGATGGCCTCGGCCGCCATGCCCTTCCCGATCGGTGATTGAGAAAGGCCGCCTATGTACGACATTTACTTCTGGACCACGCCCAACGGCTACAAGATTTTGCTCTTTGCCGAAGAGGCGGGTCTTTCCTACACGATCAAACCGATCAATATCAGCAAGGGCGAACAATTCGCGCCGGACTTCCTTCGCATTTCGCCCAGCAACCGTATCCCGGCCATGGTCGATCACGCGCCAGCCGATGGCGGTGCGCCGCTTTCGGTTTTCGAATCCGGCGCGATCCTGCTCTTTCTCGGCGAGAAGACCGGAAAATTCTTGGCCACCGATTTGCGAGGCCGGATGGAAACGATCGAATGGCTGTTCTGGCAGATGGGCGGATTGGGACCGATGGCGGGCCAGAACCATCATTTCCGTCTCTACGCGAAGGAGAAGATCCCCTACGCGATCGAACGTTATCTGAACGAGACAAACCGCCTCTACGGCGTTATGGACCGGCGGCTTGCGGATCGCCGCTTCCTCGCGGGCGAGGCCTATACCATCGCCGACATGGCCTCGTATCCTTGGGTCCAGCCCGAGCGGCAGGGACAGAACATCGACGAATTTCCCAACCTCAAGCGGTGGAAGGCGGAGATCGCGGCGCGGCCGGCTACCATTCGCGCCTATGAGAAGGGCAAAGCCGTGAACATAACCCCGGTTGTCACGGACGATGCCGCCAAGATTCTGTTCGGACAGAAGGCCATAAAAACCCACACGGGCTGAAGAACGTTGAGCTCACAGACCATTCCGAAGGATCAAACCGTCGCTGCGGCTTTCGTGGAGGCTCTGCGCGAGCTCGGCGTGAAATATGTCTTCGGCGTGCCGAGCGGCGGCTGGGTCGACTACATGGAAGCGCTGCGCCAGGCCGATGGCATTGAATTCATCCTGACCACTCATGAGGGAGCGGCCGGGATGATGGCTGACGTCTGCGGCCGGCTGACGGGCACGCCGGGCGCCTGTTTCGGCACGTTCGGTCCGGGAGCGACGAATCTGGCCACCGGCGTCGGCGGCGCGCTACTCGACCGTTCGCCGATGCTCGCATTCACCGATGAGATGCCCGTAGCCATGCGCGGCCGTACCACGCAAATGGGCATCGACCACCAGGCTTTGTTCCGTCCACTGACGAAAAAGACGACGCGGCTGCGCGCCGATGCCGTCAAGTCGGTGCTCTTCGATGCGGCCCAAATCGCGCTCAAAGGACGCCCCGGCCCGGTGCATGTCGGCCTGCCGGTCGGAATGTCTGCGGAGAAGGCGGTTCACGAATCCGTCCATTTTGTGCCGCCCGAGGCCGCAGCGCCCGCCGATCCTCATCTGCTCAAACGCGCCGCCGAAATCTTCGCCAAGGCGCGCAAGCCCATCCTCGCAGTCGGCCTGGGCGCCGTGCAGGCGAAACTGCAAGACGAAATTCTCCGCCTCGTCGAGAAGCACAGGATACCCGTCGTCTTGACGCCGATGGCGAAGGGCATGCTGCCCGAGGACCATCCCTGCTACGCCGGAATCCTCTTCCACGCCCTCAGCGACAAAGTCGGTCTCACGCACCAGCAGGCCGATCTGGTGCTGGCCGTCGGCTATGATCCGGTGGAATTCAATTATGAATCCTGGATGCCCAAATCCGCAGCATTGGTCAGTTT
>DASQIQ010000421.1:0-5876 GCA_035631495.1 Micropepsaceae bacterium | reverse complement strand
CGGCCCTGGCAGAAATTCGGCCCGTCGCCACGCACCAGCACAAGCTTGAACTCTTTGCGGCTGTCTACCTCGCGGATGGCGCGCCCGAGCAGCGGAATTTCTTCGGCGCTCATCTTGTTGCCGCTTGCCCCGCGGGTGAGTCTCAGGGTGGCGAAGCGACGCGATGTGTCTTCCTCGATGCGAAAAGCGTCCGTCTCCATCATCCCCCCGAAAAAAATCCACGGTTCCTAGCCGCGGCGCCTTTGGAAAGGTCCTACATCCCCCGAGGCGGGGCACGCAAATCATCCGACCCTTAAGAACGCCCCCCTGGCAAGACGGAATCCGATGCAGGTTACGCATCTATCATTCCCAAAATGGCCGAATTCCCTTGCCCGGAGCGCCTGGCCGATTAATTTAGCCCGACCGGACGGGAGGGGTTCGTTGATGGGTCATTCCGTGAGATGGGGCTGGGCTGCCGCCGCCTTCGCCTTCGCTTTGGGTCTTGCGGGGCCCACCGAGGCGCAACCCGCGTCCATAAGGCCCCAGCCCATACAAGCCGCTCCGGCGAGACCGCAGCCCGGCACCGCGCTGCGGGGCCCCATTGCGCCAACGCCGGGTTCTCAGCCCGTCGATGTCCAGATCGTGCTGGCGATCGATGCCTCGGGCAGCGTCGATGACGAGCGCTTCGAACTGCAGAAGCAAGGCTATGCCAAGGCGTTTCTCAACCCGCGTGTGCTCAACGCCATCCGCAACGGTAGCGAACAGTCGATCGCGGTTTCCATGGTGCAATGGACCGGTCCGACTTTGCATGTGATCATGGTGCCCTGGACGGTGGTCAGGGATCAGCGGAGCGCCCAGGCGGTGGCCGCGCTGATCAGTGCTTCGCCCCGTCAGGTCTTCGGCGGGGGAACCTCGCTGTCGGGCGCCATCGACTTTTCCGTGCTGATGCTGACCTCGAGTCCCTATCGCGGCGCAAAGCGGGTGATCGACATTTCGGGCGACGGCTCGAACAATCTCGGCCGCCCTGCCGAGCAGGCGCGCGACGAAGCCGTGCAAATGGGGATCCGCATCAACGGCCTGCCCATTCTTGCGGTCGAACCTGACCTTGACGTCTATTTCCGCGAAAACGTTATCGGCGGCCCCGGCGCCTTCATCATCCCGGTCAAGAGCTACGATGCTTTCGCTGAAGCGATTCTACGCAAGCTCGTGGCGGAGATTTCGCAGGACCAGCATCCGCGCCCGAAATTCGCGCTGAAATAGCCGGGGCTCCCTACTCTGCCTTGAAGCCGACCTTTTTGTGCGTGCCGTCGCAGAAGGGCTTCTTGCCCGACTGGCCGCAGCGGCAAAGCCAGGTCTTGGTTTCACGCGAAACCGTCCGCCCGCTCGCCGTGCAGATCTCCAGCGCTCCCTCGACCATCAACGAGCCGTCTTTCTGGGGCGTGACCTTCAGGGGCCCGTTGCGGATCGCCAGGGGTTCGCTGGCTTTGCTTTCGGGTTCGCCGGTTGCAGAAAATCCGGCTTCAACATGGCTGTGGTCGCAATAGGGTTTGCGTTTCGACTGGCCGCAGCGGCAGAGCGTGGCACGAAAGCTGGACGTGTCGCCCCCCACATCGAGCTCGGCGTTGAAGAAGAGGGGCCCGTTCTCCCAGATGCGCGCCACATTGACGCCTGGCGGTTTTTCGTCGGCCCCGCCATCGAGCCGCCGAAAGGTCAACGCGCCCGAAGGGCACAGCATAATTTGAGCCGCCACCGCATCGGCGGGATAGGCGTCGGGCTTGATCCAGGGCCCTTCGACATTGGGCACGAAAACCTCGGGCCGACCCAGCACGCAATAACGGGAATGGATGCAGCGCATCCCATCGCTGCGGACGATGATCTTCTCGCCGCGATATTCATCCTCCGCCATGTTACTCCGCCTTCTTCGCTTTGCCCGTCACCGATCGAACCGGGGTTTCCGGGATGACGCCGCCTTTGCGGTTGGCAAAAGTCTCTCGTCCGGTTTCTTCCCATTTGCCTTCCACCGCGCGCTTTGCCCAATGTTCCCAATTGGCGGTCCAATCGCCCAGCGAGTAGCCATACCAAGGCGGCTGCGGATTGAGCTGCGGCAGGCCGAGCTCGTCCCAGATCACTTTGGCGCGCTCCATGAATTCGCGTGCCGGCAGTGCGAAAGGCGGCATGGCGTGTTTGGGCGTCGCGTCGATCAGCAAGGCGGAATCGCTTTCGCGCGGTCCCGATTTCGGACCGTGCCCGCCCGATTTGTAAGGCGCGACGTGCAGATCTTCGCCCAGATTGGTGCGGTAGGCGAGCGACCAGAAGACGGCATCGGTGTTGGTCGGATCGATATCCTCGCCAAGCGCGACGACGATCTTGCCGCATTGGGCCTGCAGCGTGGCCGCTCCATGCAGCCCGCGCCAGACTTCGCTCCGGGGCGTTTCTTGCGCGAACGTCAGAAAGATGACCGGCCGCACATTGGTGAGCGGCTCGTGCATCACCACGCGTTTGATTCCCTTCACCGCGAGGGAATCGCGCAAATGCGCGAGGAAGAGCGGCTCATAGGCGACCTTCTTGGTCACGCTTGATTCCGAAGGCGTCACCTGACTGATGATCGAGACAAACACCGGCTTGCGCTTCATGGTGATCGCGGTGACCTGCATCGACATATTGTAATCTTCGAGCGCGACGTGGCCGTGGGATTCGCCGAACGGGCCTTCCGGTTCCAGAAGCTGCGAATCAATCAAGCCCTCGATGACGATTTCCGAATCCGCGGGCACTTCCAGATCATTGGTAATGCAACGAACGGTCTTGATGGGTTCTCCAAGCAATGCGCCTGCGACGCCCATCTCGTCGAAATCGATGGCCAGCTTCTGTGGTCCGGTGAAAAAGATCACCGGGGCACAGCCGATCACAATGGCGACCGGCATCGGTTCGCCGCGCTTCTGATATTTCAGCCAGTGCTGATAACCGCCTGCGCCGCCCAATCTTGAGGCCATCCGCACGCCCAACCGATCGGTCGCCTTCAGCTGACCGCGATAGGTCCCCATATTGCGGATGTGTGTTTCGGGATCCTTGGTTATGCAAATCGTGGCGGTGAGGTAAGGGGCGGCATCGAAGCCGGGCGTCGAGATGGGAACGGGGAGCGCGGCCAGGCCGCCGCCCGGCGCTTTGAGCGCATCGCCTGTGATAACCACTTCCTGGCAGGCGGCGGATGTCACGCTCACCGGCGCAATCGGATTCTGGATCGCCTTGAGCCAAGCCGGCCCGATTTCCTCGAGCCCAACCCCCATGCCGAGCGCGTAAATCTCGGGCGAGGCGGCAAGAGCGCCGGCCACCACCGGCATATCAAATTTTTTCCCGTCGCTCCCCACCACATAGGTGAAGACGAAGGTGCGGCGTTTGTCCTCGGACAATGCGCCCTGGAACTGCCAGCGTGCCAAAGGATGGAGTTCGGTGTCCTTGTTGATCGGCCGCTCGACCCGCACCACCAGCCCGCGCTGCTCGAGAGCGGCAAGATGCTCCTGGAAATCCTTGGCCGCCTTCGCGTTTTTCTGGATTCGCGAGGCGCCCGGCACCGAAATCGTCATCGCAGGCTACCCATGATTTGCGACCGGACCATAGCCCATGCTGGAGCGGGGATAACAGCCAGACGTCCACGAGACACCCAAAACGTGCGAAAATTCTGCTTAAAATTCATCACCAATTGTTCCTTACGGGAGTGATTTTTTCTTTGTCACAGCGAGGTTTAAGTCTTTCTTGACCTGCAGTGCGCATGCTGGGTACGCAGCACCGCACGCGTGAGGAATCGCGCAACAGCGGCGAGGCATTTGAGACGGAAGCGGTGAATAGAGGGGTGTCATCTTGAAACGCACAACCTTGGTCGGGATTCTCGTTCTGCTCACGCCAACTGCGGGCTGTGCGACGTTTCCCTTCGACATGTTGCACGCAAACCCAATGCCCGCGAGCGTTCCCACGAAAGCTCCGCCGCTGAATGCAAACGCCGTGGGCGGAGCCGCCAATCTCGAATCTGCGATCCGCGACGCGCAAGCGTTGCGCAAGGCCGGCGACCTCGCTGGCGCCGGAAAGTCGTTGGGTCAATTGGTGCTGATCGCACCAGACAACCCCGTCGTGCTCGGCGAATACGGCAAGAACCTCGCCGCGCAGGGCCGCAGTGACGACGCGTTGGCGTTCCTTGACCGCGCGATCGAGCTGCAACCCGCCGACTGGACGCTCCATTCCGCGCAAGGTATGGCCTACGACCAGAAGGCCAATTACCAAGCAGCTCAGGCCTCCTATGCCCGCGCCCTGGCATTGAAACCGGGCGAGCCCACGATCCTGAACAACGCTGCCCTGTCCTATATGCAGGCGGGCGATCTGGAGAGCGCGGAGAAGCTGCTCCGGCAAGCCCCGCAGGGCTCTCCCGTCTATCCCCAGATCGCACAGAATCTGTCGTTGGTGCAGAGTCTGAGAGCCGCGCAAGCCACGAAGACGGCTGTGGCCGCGCCGCCCGCACCAACGCCGGCAATCAACCCTTCTCTGCCATCGCCCGCTAACCCCGTCCAAACGCCTGCCAGTTCGATTCCGCCGGTGGTCGCGGAGCTGCCGCCTGAGCCGGAAGTTGCACACCCACCCGTCGTGGTGAGCGAACCGGTAACCAGCACCCACATTGCCCCCCCGCCGCAGCCGGAAGCGGTCGTCTCGGCCGACCCCGTGGCGCCGCCTTCCGTGCCGGCCGCCCTCCCCCAGGATTCCAGCGCGGCCGGTAAACTTGCCACGCTCAACTCGACCCCCGACGTGGTCCCAGCCCCAGTGCGGAAAGAGGCCGAGGTGTCCGCCCCGATAAAGCCGGCGCCGGCCAAGAACGAACCGGCCGTGGCGGCCAAGCCAGCGGACAAGTCCGTGGAAAAGAAATTCGTCCAGCCCGCGCCGAAGCTCCCTCCTGAGCCCAAGCTTGCGTCTGCTGCACCGGCCCCAACCTCGGCCCCGGCATCTTCGCCAGCCTCCGCGTCGTCCGGCCCAACCTATTTCGTTCAGGCTGGCGCCTTCTCGACCGAGGAGCGGGCCGGCGTCGCCGCCTCGGCTCTAGACCGTCTGGGCGCGCGCGTGACGTCAGGGGTGAATGATGGGCGGGCCGTCTATCGCGTACGCATCGGTCCCTTCCTTACGATCCAGCAGGCCAAAGCCGCGGTCAGCCAGGCCCAGGCCATGGGTCATGCGGATCTGAGGATCGTGACGCAATAATAATCCTATGGCTGATCGCAAGCCACGCCGGGCGACCGCAGCACCGCCCGGCGAACGTCGCGACGTTCACCCGCCGCGTGGAGCGCGCATGACAAAATCAAAGAGATATCGGGAACACGCGGAGGAATGCCGCGCCCTTGCACGCAACGCCCCGACTGAAGAGCAACGCAGGCAGCTGCTCGAATTGGCGGAGAGCTGGGGTTCGCTCGCGCTTGAACGCGAGCAAAGGGCTGAGCGACATCCGGGGCCGCCAAGCGGCGACGGCGACCGATAGGGGGGACTGGGCGCTGCTTCCGCCCAGCTACATTATCCGCCGGAGGGTAAAGAGGGGCCGTTCGCCGCGTTGGCGCTTTCGTCCGGACGCTCGGACTTAAAGGCTGCAGCAGCGCGGGTCGCCGTCTGCAGATCCGTCGGGCTCAACTGCTTGGCCAGGACGGCAACGCGGGTTTGCGATTCCTTATCGCCACCGGCGGCCGCAATCGCATACCACCGATATGCTTCACTGAGGTTCTTGGGCACGCCCGTCCCCTGCTCATAGAGAACGGCCAGATTGTACTGGGAGTCGACTGAGCCCTGTTGAGCGGCCTTTTCAAACCATTTCGCGGCTTCGGCGGTATTCTTCTCTCTGCCCCAGCCCTCAAAATTGGCGACTGCCAGGCTGT
>DASQIQ010000420.1:0-6701 GCA_035631495.1 Micropepsaceae bacterium | reverse complement strand
CACTGGCGCTACGTGCTCGCAAGCCTTTACAGCTTGTGCTCGCATTCCGCCCGCCCGCCCAAATGTATCCAACTGTGTCAATATACCAAATATGAGAAAGATGTCATAGACGGTTTGTGCCGATTCATAATTTTATTCCTCAAGGGTCGTATGCAGCGGGCTTAAGCCGATAGGGACATACTGTTGCGGTGGATGAGGGGCCCAAACCCGCATTTTCGGCTATCAGATTGGAGACATTCTCTTGGTGCCGAAGATTTGGGCTGGTGATGACGCAGTCTTTTGTCCGTTTGGGCTTCTGCTGCGCACTCCTTGTGGTCGCGAGCTGCATAGCCACGCCGCAAGAGCAGACCATCAGGCTGGAATGGGACTCCTCGGATAGATTTGTCGTCCTCGTGCAATCGGCCTTCGATCTCAAGAAGGGCGCTGAACGCCGGCCGGACTGGAACGAAACGGCCCGCCTGCGGGCCATTGGACATCTCAAGGCCAGAGCGGAAGAGTCTGGATTCACACTGATCGTGACGGATCCGAGCGTGGATGAGATCGACTCGCTTTATGGGCCCTGCCTCGGAGTCGACCCAATCTCTTATGCCTGGCAAAGCCATGAATGCGCCGACCTTGTGCGGGAGCATTATCGTGCCGATTACGCGCTCTTCCTCTCGTCGGAGATCGCCTATGACATGCCGGTTCTCGGCATGGTTTCGTCCTCTTCGCTGTCTTTGATGGATCTGCGTAATGGCAAGATCGTCTGGTCGCGAAAGAACGGCGACGGAGATTGGCGGGATGACCGCTCCGCCCAGACGGCCATTCAGAATCTGCTTGCGGGCTCACCGCTGTAGCGGAAGGCGGGATACCGGCAATCCAGGATTACGAAAGTATTTCGAATGCCGCTATAATGCCGTCGCGGCCTCGCCATAGAGCAATCGGCCGAAGCCTATCCAGGGAGGAAGCGCTCATGAAAATCGTTCCTGTTGCCAGTTTGGTTCTCTCGGTTGCATTTGCCGCGGCGGCCCTCGCGGCGGCGCCCAGCTACAAACTCGTCGATCGCATCAAGGTTGGCGACGGCGGTTTCGACTACGCCACCTTTGATCGGGCGACCGGGCGGGTCCTTCTGGCGCGGACGAATTACACCACGGTGATCGACGCAAAAACCGGCAAGGTCAGCGAACTCATGAGCGCCTCGTCCGGGCACATGGCGCTGCCGGTGCCGGGCACCACGCTACTGGTTTTGCCGCAGGGCAAAGGCATGATCCGCATCGTCGATGGCGCGACAGACAAGGTGGTGGCCGATCTACCGGGAGGGATGAATCCGGACGGGGCCGCGTATGATCCTTTCTCCAAACTGGTTGTGGTGGCCAATCACAATAGCGGCGATGTGACACTCGTCGATCCGGTCGCGAAGAAAGTGGTGGCGACCATTCCCGTCGGTGGCGTGCTGGAGTTCCCCGCCTCGGACAGTGCGGGCAAGGTGTATGTCAATATCGAGGACATCAACGAAATTGCCGTGATCGACGTCGCTACGCGCAAAGTCACCACCCATTACAAGCTTGCCGGATGCATGGCGCCGACCGGCCTTGCCTATGCGCCAGACGCCAAAGTCCTGATTTCATCCTGTGGCCAGAACGGCGTCGCCAAGGTGCTGCGCGCGGATACGGGCGCGGAGGTTGCCTCGCTTCCTATCGCCATGGGCGCCGACGCAGTGATGTACGACGCCGCGCGGAAGGTGGCACTGATTCCCTGCCGAGCCGGCGAGCTGGAAGTCATCTCGCTGGCGGACCCTGCTCACATCGCCGTGGTTCAGAAGGTGCCGACACAGGTAGGCTCCAGGACGGGGACATTCGATCCCGACACGGGCCGGGTGTATTCCATGGCGGCCAAGTTCGGACCGCCGGCAACGGCTGGAGGCCGCGCGCAGGCGCTTCCGGGAACGTTCGACGTGCTGGTCGTCGCGCCCTAGCAAACTGAGCATGATCGAATGATCTGCCCTCGCTAACGCCTACCGTCCCGCACGATAAGTGCAGTCAGCGGGACGGTTGCCGTTGGGTTGAACGTCGGGATGTTTCCATCGCAAGGAGACCAGCGATGCGCCGCCTTTTGTCATCGATTGCCGTTGCCGCCGTATGCCTTGCGCCGCTGCATCTTGCGATGTCCGCGACGGCGGAGGTAACGCCCGCCTATCACGTCACGAAAACCGTGATGCTGGGCGCGCCGGAACGCTGGGACTATGTCGTGTTCGATCCATCCACGCATGACGTTTTCGTTTCCCATGACGACCGCGTGAGCGTTGTCGATGGGCGCAACGGCACGATCGTCGGCACGGTCGAGGGCATGCCGGGCGGCACGCATGGTTTCGGAATTTCGGCGGCGACCGGCAAGGGCTATACGCAAGACCGCGGCGCTCGTGTCGCCGTGGCCTTCGATCTGAAGACCCTCAAAGCCGTAAAGCGCATTCCGGTGGACGAGGATGCCGATTCCATCGCCTTCGATCCGGCCTCGGGCCATGTCTTCGTCATCGATGGCGATCCCAGCAAGGTGACGGTGATCGATCCGAAGACGGACAGCGCGATCGCCACCATCAATGTCGGAATCGGCAAGCTGGAATATGCCGTCGCCGGGGGCAACGGAAAGCTCTACGTCAACGGCGCCGAGAAGAAGGAGATCGTGCGCATCGACACCAAAGGCAACAATGTCGACGCACATTGGCCCATCCCCAATTGCACGAGCCCGCATGGGATGGCATTCGATTCCTCGACCCATCGCCTGTTCACCAGCTGCACGAATCGGATTCTGGTGGTGATCGATACCGATAATGGGTCCCAAATCGCGGCTGTGCCCATCGGCAGGGGAACCGATGCGGTGGCATTCGATCCCAAACGCAAGCTGATCTTCAGCTCCAACGGTCTGGACGGCAATCTGTCGATCATCCAGGAAAAGGATGCCAAGACATTCGTGGACCTCGGCACCGTCAAGACCGCGGTGTCGGCCCGCACCATGGCGATCGACCCCGACACGGGGCGAATTTTTCTTGCGGCCGCGGAACTCGATCCCTCAGCGCCGCCACCGACGAGCGGCAGAGACATGAAGATCATTCCGGGCTCGTTCAGGCTTCTGTTTCTCGATCCTCCCGGATAGAGGTCAGCTCAGAGTTCAGTGCGTGGCTGCTTCGCCGGCGAGGTAGAAATATCCTACCTTGTTGTTCGCGGGCGATCCGAACCACATCCGTCCCTGCGCATCGGCGAAAAATTCGCGCATCGTGTTCTCCGATTGCGGGAAGGGATATTCCGTCACATGGCCGGTCTTCGGATCGAGATTTCCGATGACATCCAGACGTTCCGACGAATACCAAATGCTGTGGTTCTTATCGATGCCGAGCGCGTAGGGTGTCACTTCCAGACTGGGGCCAGGCAGCGCAAACTCCTTGATCGTTTCCGTCTTCGGGTCGAACCGGCCGATCCCACCGGTGCGGAATTCGGCGAACCAAACGGTTCCATCGGAATCGATCACGATGCGCCGCGGGCGGGCATCAACCGTGGGCAAAGCCCATTTGGTTACGTGCAACGTTTTCGCGTCGACCTTCCCGATTTTCCCATCCTTCGTGTACTCCGCGAACCAGAGATTGTCGTCCTTGTCGAGCGCAAGACCGTAGGCGGTCGGCACTTCTTTGATCTGGGTGAACTTTCCCGCCTTCGGGTCGAACATGGTGAGAGGCGTGCCGGTCGCCCAGACGCGTCCCTGCCGGTCGACGCGCAGCGTGTGTTTTTGGCCGCCGCGCGTAACGCCTTCTTTGCCCGGAAGATAGCTGTCCTGGTATTCCGTGATCGTCTTGGTGAGCGGATCCCATCGTCCAAGCTTGTTCGCCCCTTGCTCGGTTAGCCAGACGCTGCCGTCGGCCGCAGGCACGGCCGAATGGATTGCGGCGGTGCCCTGATTGGGAACGCGATATTCCGATACCGCGCCGGTCTTTGGATCCAAGCGCCCGATCCTGTTCGCCGCGCCGTAATAGGGCATCCAGAAATTCCCGTCCTTGTCGGGAACGGCGCTCCACGGCATGCGATTGGGCGCGGGGACTTGATATTCGACGTACACGATATTCATAGCGTCATCGCCGAACGAGCGCACGAGATTCTTGTATCCGGGCATGTCGGTCGGAGACGGCGGCAGGACGGAATTTTCTCCGAACAGCAGATTGATGTAGGAGGTCACGTCGGCCGCGTTCTGATCCGTAAAAGGTTCGGCGCTATCGAGGAAAAAGTGCATCGCGCCGCGCATATAATTGACGCGGTCCGTCCAGCCGTCCTTGTCACGCTTCACCGACGCCATTCGGGTTTCGAATCCGTGGCAGGCGAAGCACCGGCCGGCGAGGATTTCTTTGCCCTTCAGAACCGTGTTTCCTTGCGCATCGGGAAACAGCTTGACGCCCTGGTACTGCGAAAGATCGCTCCAGCGGACCATGTCCTTCTGCAGTGCGAACTCATAGGCTGCGTTCTGATCGGCGCCCAGATTTACGCCCGCGCGCGGATCGGCGCGAAAACCAACCGCCCTGATCTGCAGTTGATACTGGCCGGCCGGCAAGTTCTCGATCCGGTAATGCCCCATCCTGTCGGACAGCACGCTGACCATGATCTTGGTCGCGGAATTCTGCGCCTGGACAAAGGCGCCGCGGAACGGCGCCCCATCCGGAGCCTTCACCGTGCCCGTGACGCTCGCCCCGAAAGCCAGCGAGCCGGGAAGCAAGACGAGCGTCAAAACACCGATGAAACCCGAAGTCGTTCTCATAACTCCTCCTTGGTGCTTCGATTGAGGTAGAGCGATCGGTTCGAGCCCGCCCTTCTTTCGCTAAACCTATATCTTCGACGTTATGAAGCCAATCGGTTGGCCCTGCTTCGCCAGCAATCAGCACATGGACGTGACATTCAAGCGCCCCGTCAACGGAATCGCGCGCGCCCCGCGCCATTTTTGCCTGGACTCCACAACAACACGGACCGGTAGTAGAGTTGCCTTTGTCTCCGCTGTCCTTTCGAGGGGAACTGCGATAGCGGGTCCGATGGATTCATCAGGACGCGGAGGCCCGACATCAGAGATGGCGAGACGACCCTCATTCGGTCCCGGCCGCCTCCGTCACACACCCATAGCCCTTAACATCGCAGGCAATCGTTGAATGCCGTTTTTTTAACGCAAGGAGGGTCACATGGCACTTCGCATTACGATCGACATTTTCAGCGGCCGTCCGAATCCCGTCGTCACTGTGACCGGTCCTGAGGAGCGCGAGTTGCTTGAACGTCTGGGCCTCTCACGGAAGGGTTCGGCTGCGGCGCGGCGGGGAAAAGCTCCACCATTGCCCCAATCGACTCTTGGTTATCGTGGACTGGTCATAGAAGCGATCGGATCGCCCAAGTCATCGCGGGGAGCCGCGACGGAGTTGCCTTCGCGATATCATGTGGCGAACCGATTCGTGCATGGCCCGCGAGGCGCAACACCCACGCGCGATCCATTGTTCGAAGAATTCGTCTGCGGCTCGACCGGACCATTCCGGGTCGCAGGACTCGACAAGCATTTCTTCGACATTTGCGCCGGGGAGATCGAGCGCTTCCGAGAGATTGTGGTGAAATGGCCCTGGAAGCGTTGGCCCTGGCCGCTGAGACATTCATGCGCCTGCGCGCCACTGTGGGAGCCGCTATGGTGGAACGATAGCGGACAAGTTCAATTCAACAACAATTGCTACAATTACGGGACGAACTACCGATCCGATACATATGCGCAGCCCGGGTTGGCAAATGGGGCGATGTATAACGCCATCACCTGCCCCCAAGTGCGCGCAGGAGCTGTCGCCGACGCGCTCATTGCTTCGCCGGCTGCCAACAACAAGTGCCCCAAAGAGGGCCACCTTGTGGCGTTGGTGGTCGGGCCAAATTGGGATTTTCATTGGTATCGAAAGGGTCGCAATGGGTACTGGACGCACAAGCCAGGCGGTACTCAAGCGACGCAAGTCGACAATAGCGGGAATCTGATCCCCGACCCACGAACCGCAGACCGCGGTAACTACACGGATTTCTGCACGTTCATGGTCGTCATGCATGGCCATGTGAAGATCCGGTAGATCGGAGGACGCAATCAGCGATAACCCCTCGACCCTGCACGGCTTGCGATGGACCGCTGGCGCATTGGTATATTCAGGCCGGCCCGACCCGAATTGGCCCGTTGATCCGGAAACGGCGCGGCATCTGATCGCGATGCTGGATCATCTGCCATCGATTTCACACTGGCCGGCGCCGCGTTCGGCATTGGGCTATCGCGGCGTTTGGTTGCGTTCATCCGATCAGCATCGATGGGTTGCCTATGACGGCGTCGTCGTGGATGAGGGGGTAACCGGAACGGAGCACCGGGCGAGCACTCGTCGCGACGACGCACGGATGTTTGAAAGGGCCGTGCTCGCAACGGCTCCTCCGGGGCTTCTGCCCCGCAACGCAGCGCCCTGAGCATGCGATAAATGCGCAACGCCGAACATCAAATCGGGTATCATGCGGTTTCTCCAACGGGGAGCTGTACGCAGCCGCATCCTGGAGGCGGAGCATCTCTCGGCCGAATCCGCCTCACGCACGGGAAACGAGGAGGTCATCATGTCCAAGCACGCGCCGAAGATCATTTCCAATCGCGTTCTCGTAGCCGGCGTTTTATCCAGTCTCCTCTGGACTTGTGTCGCTTCA
>DASQIQ010000419.1:0-13875 GCA_035631495.1 Micropepsaceae bacterium | reverse complement strand
TTCTTCACGGCCTCACGGCAGGTGATGAAATAGGCATAGCGCAGCCGCACTTCCTTGCCCGGCGAGAGGCGGTAGAACTTCTTCGGCGGATTCTCCATGAAATCGTCGCGCTCGATGAACAGCTCGCGGCCGAACACGATGTTGCGTTTGCCGGCATCCGGATTGTCCGGATGGTTCGCACCCTCGACCAGTTCGGTTTTCCCCTCCGGATAGTTCTCGATCACGACTTTCAACGGCTTGAGCACCGCCATGCGGCGCAGCGCGTGCCGGTTGAGATGCTCGCGCACCGCATGATCGAACATCGCCACATCCACGACGCTGTTGGCCTTGGCCACACCGACACGGCGCACGAAATCGCGCAGCGCCTCGGGCGGCACGCCGCGCCTTCTTAAGCCCGCAAGCGTCGGCATGCGTGGATCGTCCCACCCCGTGACGTGACCTTGGCGCACCAGCTCGGTCAGAATGCGCTTGGACAGCAAGGTGTAGGTGAGATTGAGCCGCGCGAACTCATATTGGTGCGGGTGCGACGGCACCGGCAGGTTTTCAAGAAACCAATCGTAAAGCGGCCGGTGATCCTCGAATTCCAGCGTGCAAATCGAATGGGTGATGTGCTCGATCGAATCCGATTGGCCATGCGCGAAATCATAGCTCGGATAGATGCGCCAGGAATCCCCCGTGCGCGGATGCGTCGCGTGCAGGATGCGATACAGCACCGGATCGCGTAGGTTGATGTTGCCCGACGCCATGTCGATCTTGGCCCGCAGCACGCGCGCGCCGTTGGGAAACTCGCCCGCCCGCATGCGGCGGAAGAGATCGAGATTCTCCGCAACGCTGCGATTCCGGAAAGGGCTGTTTTTTCCCGGCTCTGTGAGCGTGCCGCGATTGGCGCGCATCTCGTCCTGCGGCTGATCGTCGACATAGGCTTTGCCGGCCGAGATGAGGTGTTCCGCCCAGCCGTAAAGCTGCTCGAAATAATCCGACGCGTGATAGAGATGATCGCCCCAATCGAAGCCGAGCCAGGTCAAATCGCGTTTGATGGCGTCGATATATTCCTGTTCTTCCTTGGTCGGATTGGTGTCGTCAAAGCGCAAATGACAGCGGCCGCCGAACTCCTCCGCGACGCCGAAATTGAGGCAGATCGATTTGGCGTGGCCGATATGGAGATAGCCGTTTGGCTCCGGCGGAAACCGCGTCACCACGGATTTCACCCGGCCCGAATCCAAATCGTCCTTGATGATGTCGCGGATGAAGTCGCGTCCCGCCTCCCGAACCGCCGTCTCGATGGCCATCAACGAAACTCCGAACGCGCGCAGCCACTCATGATCCGCGCGGCATCTGAGACTTTTGGCAAATCCGCACGCATCCGCCAAGGGCAAGCCCCGGACCGACGCAGCATTTTCACGTTCGGGACGAAAGCGTAACCGGTTCGACCGCCTCCGCACCAGCGCGAGCTCTACCGCTCCGCGCCTGGCGCTTCTTCCACCAAACCGTGATGCCCGTGACGGCGAGAAGCGAGGGCAAGAGGCCGGAGAGAAACACCAGAATCGCCCAGGGCCATCCGAACCCCACCCCGAAATGCAGCAAATGTTGCCAGTTCAGGAGCTTCTCGCGGAACGAATAGTTTCGCGGGTCGTCGATATAGGTAACCGCGCCCGAATCGGCGTCCAGCACTACGAGAACGCGCGGCTGGGTTGGGCCGAGATCCCTCGGTTCCAAATCCACGACAAAAGACTTCTCGGTCGTCGGCAGTTCCAGCCCCGTGACGCGCGCGCTGGGTACCGCGGAACGCGCCAATGCGATGGCTTCCTCCGGCCCAATTCGTCCCTTGGCGAGGACATAACCAGGCTGGGGCTCGGTCGTGGTTTCCTCGCCCGGCAGATGAGCCCGCACGAACGGGCCGATGGTCTGGGGAAAGGTCAGATAGATTCCGCTGGTGGTCACCGCCAAAAATACCAACAGCCCCCAAATGCCGGCGGCGCGGTGGAGGTCGAAGTGAAAGGCCAAACCGCGCGCCCCGCGCCGAACCAGAAAGCTCCGGCGCCATTGGCCTTTGCTCGGCCACCACAGCACCAATCCCGTAAGGCCCATCAGCGTCATGACGACGCCCATCCAGCCGACGAAAGGCAGGCCAATGGGCGGCGGCATTGCCAGGAACGCATGAATGCCGATGAGAAACGCCAACACCGGCCCGCGCTCCACGACTTCGGAGCTTCCCAGGATTTTCAGCGAAACCGGATCGACATAGATGTCGATGCTGGCGGCGCCCTCCCTGGGAGGCCGGAAGCGCACCGAGGATGCCGCCCCAACCTTCAGGGGCAGCTCAACACGGTTGGCGACCATTCCCGCAGGCGCGCTTGCCTTCGCGGCGGCAACAATATCGGGGATCGGCCGCCGCTCCCCCGAGACGTCCGCACTCGGGATGGATGCGGCCAGAATTTCGCGCTGGAGAAGAAGCGCGCTTCCCGAAACGCCGATGACGATCATCGGCACGCACAGGATCAGTGCAACCCATAAATGGACCTGCACCAGCACGTTGCGGAACGCTTGCCATCTCATTGGGGCAGGACTTCCAATTTAGATCTTGGCGGCCTTCAGCCGGAGGGCATTGAGGATAACCGATACGGAACTCGCCGCCATGGCCGCAGCGGCCACCATGGGCGACAGAAGCAACCCGAGGGACGGGTATAGCGCTCCGGCGGCAATTGGTATCCCGGCAGCATTGTAGACGAAGGCGAAAAACAGGTTCTGGCGGATATTGTTCATCACCGCCCGGCTGAGGCGGCGCGCGCGAAGAATGCCGTTCAGATCGCCGCGGAGAAGCGTGATGCCGGCGCTTTCCATGGCGACGTCGGTTCCCGTTCCCATGGCGATCCCGACATCGGCGGCGGCGAGCGCAGGCGCGTCATTCACTCCGTCGCCGGCCATCGCGACGATACGCCCTTCGCTGCGCAACTTCGCCACGACGGCGCTTTTTTGATCGGGAAGCACTTCGGCCTCGACGCGGGAAATCCCCAATCGCCGGGCCACGGCTTCGGCCGTGGCCTGATTGTCGCCGGTGAGCATGATCACCTCGATGCCCGCCTCTTTCAGGGCACGAAGGGCTTGGGGCGTGCTCTCTTTGACGGGGTCCGCGATGCCGATGACGCCGGTGAGTGCGCCATCGATGCCAACAAAGATCGCCGAGGCAGCCTCACGCCGCAATTCCTCGGCCCGCACGGCAAGCGGTTCCGCCGAAACGTCATATTCCTGCAAAAAACGTGCGTTTCCGATCACGACACGCCGGCCCTCGACGCGTCCGATCACGCCCCGGCCGACAGGCGAGTCGAATTCGCTCGGGGTTGTCAGCGTTAGACCGCGCGCCGCCGCCTCCGCAACAATGGCCTGCGCCAGAGGATGTTCGCTCTGCTGCTCCAGGCTCGCGGCAATGCGCAGGACTTCGTTCGGGTCGCGAGTTTCGACAGCAATCAATGCGACGAGTTTCGGCTTCCCCTCGGTCAGCGTCCCGGTCTTGTCGACGACGATGGTGTCGACCCTCTCCATACGCTCCAGTGCTTCGGCGTTCTTGATCAGCACACCCACCTGCGCGCCGTGGCCCACGCCCACCATGATCGACATCGGCGTCGCCAGGCCCAGCGCGCAGGGACAGGCAATGATGAGAACCGAGACGGCGGCAATCAGCCCGAACGCCATGCGTGGTTCCGGCCCGAAGACGGACCACACAATGAAGGCGATCAGGGCGACGAGAATGACAGAGGGAACGAACCAGCCGGATACCTGGTCGGCGAGCCGTTGTATCGGGGCGCGGCTTCTCTGCGCTTCCGCGACCATCTGTACGATGCGCGCGAGCATGGTGTCGCGCCCGATTCTGTCGGCGCGCATCAGGAAGCTGCCCGTCTGGTTGATCGTCCCGCCGATCACGCGCGAGCCCGGCTCCTTCGTCACCGGCATGGATTCGCCGGTCACCAAGGATTCGTCGATAACGGAGCGACCCTCGGTCACCACGCCATCGACAGGCAGTTTCTCGCCGGGGCGGACACGCAGGAGGTCTCCCACCTGAACAGCATCCAGGGAAACCTCTTCTTCGGCGCCCGAAGAGAGCAGCTTGCGCGCGCGCGTGGGGGCAAGATCGAGGAGCGCGCGGATGGCGCCGCTCGTCGTCTCTCTCGCGCGCAGCTCCAACACCTGCCCCAAGAGAACCAGAACGGTGATGACGGCAGCAGCCTCGAAATAGACCGGGACGCCGCCATCGCTGCCGCGAAACGCGGGCGGAAACAAGTCCGGCGCAATGGTGGCGACGATGCTGTAGAGCCAGGCGACGCCAGTGCCCATGGCGATCAAGGTGAACATATTGAGGTGCCGGGTCGCGAGCGATTGCGCTGCCCGCACAAAGAACGGCCAGCCGCACCACAGCACGACCGGTGTCGCCAAAACCAATTGCAGCCCATTCGACACAAGCGGACCAAGCGCGCGGCGGAGGCCCAGCATTTCTCCCCCCATTTCCAGCGCGAGCACGGGAAGCGACGCGACAAGGCCGATCCAGAAGCGCCGATTCATATCGCGCAATTCGGGATTTCCTTGCGTCGTCGCGCTGGGCATCATCGGCTCGAGCGCCATGCCGCAAATCGGACAATGTCCCGGCCCGTCGCGCACGATTTCGGGATGCATCGGGCAGGTCCACTTCGTCCCTGCGGGCGTTGGCGCGCTTGCGGCGGTCAGGGGCCGGGAAGACGTGACATATCGCTCCGGATCGGCGAGAAATTTCTTCCGGCACGCCTCGCTACAGAAATAATAATTTGCGCCGGCGTACTCCGCACGAAGTGAGCCCGGAGTCCGCTTTACCTGCATGCCACAAACGGGGTCCACGGCCATCTCACGAGCAGAGCCGTGAAGATCCTCGTGATGCTGAATGGTCATCGGGTTGAATTATGCCTGGGCGTGTTTCATACACTTATACCATCATGGGGTATTCTACAAGTACCCCATGGGGGTATAACAATTTTCCCACGACGGGACGGATCAGGGAATGCTTCCGTCGGGCTCCTGCGTGCGCTTGTCGCCATGCTCATGATGCGCCCCATGACCATGATGCATAAACAAATGCATCAACGGACAAGCAAGGAAGACCAAATAGGGAAGAAAGACCGGAATGTGCACCCAATGCTGGATGATGAGTAAGGTCCCGGCAACGAGCCCTACTATGTAAACGCACGCAATCAACCAAGAGCGATATCCAGTCATGCGGGCTTCCTCCGTCGATGAGATCAGCTTATGCGACCCTGGTTGAGCGCTGTTGATCTACATCAACGTCGAAGAAACAGACTGGATTATGGATAAAGATGAAGTTGGGACAGGAGACAGAACATGAGCGCGGATACTCGTTCCGCACGCGAAGCTGCGGCAGCAAGCAATCAATGCATGGACTTGAGCATCCTTCGCACGACGATTGCAGGCGCAACGTCCCTCGCCGCGTTATTCGTTCTATGTTGGATCGGCGCTGCGGTGACGAACCTACAGCTCTCTCATATGTTCATCGCGCTGTTCACGACGGCACCCGTTGAATCACTGGCCGCTCTTGCCATCGGCCTATGTTCGTCACTTTTGTTTGGTGCACTGGCGGGGCTACTGATTGCCTGGTCTTACAATCTCCTTGGATTTCTGGATCGCGGAGGCTCAGGGTCATGAGAAAACTTCATGGATTCACTGCTGTTGCGGCTGTCATCATTGCCACATTCGGAATCTCTGCCCATGCAGCCGATGACCCCCATCACCCTGCAGATGCGGCACCCACTCCTCGCGCCACATCAGAGCCAAGCCCTGCCCAAGCAGGTATGATGCAAGGTGGAATGGTTGGAACACCCGGCATGAGTCCGATGGTCATGATGACGCGCATGATGGACATGATGAATGGCTCCGGCTTATCCATCATGGATGCTACCGATCACATCGAGGGCCGGATTGCGTACCTCCGAGCAGAACTCAAGATAACCGACGATCAGAGCGCCACCTGGAACACACTCGCGCAAGCGCTCCGTGCAAATGCGGGAGAACTGGTAAAGCTGCGCACGGAAGCAACGAGCGCGAACCGGAAAACAGCGCGGACATCCGTCGAGCGCCTGGAATTTGAGGAGCGTGCTCTTGCAACGCGATCGAAGGGTCTGCACGCGATTGCGATCTCTTACTCGCCACTCTATCGCGCGTTGTCTGAGGCGCAGAAAAAGCTGGCTGACGATCTTATTGCGCCGGCTCAAGACCGTATGCCGATGGTATCCATGATGCCCATGATGATGCCGATGGCGGGAAGCACGCGATAAACAGCAATCGCCGAACTTGCGGGCGTATACCCCGGTGTGGTATTCGTGGGTCGCCGAAAAAATACCCAATGCGGGTATTAGAACGGCTGCGAATGGACGACCTCAAATGAATCAGGGATTGCTCAACCGCTTGAGCCGGATCGAAGGCCAGGTGCGCGGCATCACGCGCATGGTCGAAGAAGGGCGCTACTGCATCGACGTGTTGACGCAATTGCAGGCGGTGCGGGCGGCGCTCGGGCGGGTCGAGGCCGAAATGCTCAAGACTCACCTTCATCATTGCATCGAGGGCGCCATCGTCAGCGGCGATGCCAAGGAGCAGCGGAAGAAGGCAAGCGAGTTGATCGAGCTGCTCGGACGCGCCTCCCGGTGAGTTGGCATGGGATCAAGCTTGCTTGTCTGGCGGGGATGGCCTGGCTGTTGGCCGGCGGCGCTTACGCGCAAAGCCCCCCGGCGGTCCCGGCTGAGGAGGACTTGCCGCCTCTGGGAACCGGGCCGAGCGTGCAGATGACAGGAGCGCTGGGCAATTATTCCATGATGCGCGACGCGTCGGGCACGTCGTGGCAACCGGAATCCTCGACCATGGAAGGCATCCACGGGATCTATGACGATTGGGCGACGATGCTCCATGGCTTTGCCTCGCTGATTTATGATCACCAAGGCGGGCGGCGAGGAGACAATAAGACCTTCAGCGAAAGCATGATCATGGGCATGGCCCAACGCATGGTCGGCGATGGAACGCTCACCTTGCGAGGCATGTTCTCGCTCGATCCGTTGATGGGCAAATCCGGCTATCCCTTGTTGCTGCAGACCGGAGAGACGGCGGACGGAGTCAAGCCGCTCATCGACCGCCAGCACCCGCATGATCTGTTTATCGAGCTCGCCGGCATCTATGCCGTTCCCGTCGATGAACGCACATCGGCATTTCTCTATGTCGGCTATCCGGGCGAGCCCGCGCTTGGCCCGCCAACTTTCATGCACCGCTTCTCGGGAATGGATAGCCCCGAGGCCCCGATCAGCCATCACTGGATGGATGCCACGCATATCACCTATGGCGTCGTAACGGGCGGGCTCGTCTATGGCGGTTGGAAACTCGAAGGATCGATCTTCAACGGCCGAGAGCCGGACCAGCAGCGCTGGAATTTCGATGCGCTGCAATTGGATTCCGGCTCGGCGCGCATCACTTGGAATCCGAGCGACAATTGGTCGTTCCAGACGAGCTATGGGTTCATTAAAGAGCCGGAGGCGTTGGAGCCGGGCGTCAATCAGCATCGCATCACGGCATCGGCCATCTACAACAGAAAGCTGGAGCACGGGAACTGGCAAACCACGCTCGCCTGGGGGCAGAACAGGCTGCAACCCGGCGAGACGTTAAACGCCTATCTCCTGGAGTCAGCGATCGGCTGGTATGCCCATACGGTGTTCGTGCGAGCCGAGAATGCCGAGAAAAACGAGCTCTTTCCGGCCGGCGATCCTTTGCACGGGCGGGCATTTGACGTGTCCAAATTCAGCCTAGGTTATGTCTATGATATCCCCGTAGGCGAGCATTTCAGTCTGGGGCTTGGAGCGCTTGGCAGTTTCTATGTTTTACCATCGGCGCTCAGCCCGGCCTATGGCTCAAGTCCAAGCTCTTATATGTTGTTTACGAGGGTAAAGCTGAGATGACGCGTATCAACGATAGACAGAGAGGAGTGCAGAATATGGTGAATTGGAAAATCGGGGCGCTCGCGATGGCGGCGTCGTTCTTCCTTGCCTCGGCGGCCGACGCCCATCCCCAACTCAAATCCGCCGGCCCGGCCCCCGGAAGCGTGGTGAAAACCTCGCCGAAGGCGCTGCGCATTCAATTCAATGAAGGCATCGTGCTGGGTT
This sequence comes from Micropepsaceae bacterium, assembly GCA_035631495.1. Classification (GTDB taxonomy): domain Bacteria; phylum Pseudomonadota; class Alphaproteobacteria; order Micropepsales; family Micropepsaceae; genus CAIYRG01. The sequence goes on along the minus strand of DASQIQ010000419.1, from coordinate 5,698 downwards.
TTTCCGGCATCGAAGTGACCGATGCGGCCGGAAAGAAGCAGCCTGTGGGCGAGGCCAGCCTTAGCCCCACCGACAAGAACCAGCTGATTGTGCCTTTGACCGCCGAGCTCGCGCCGGGAAAATACACGGTCGCATGGCATGCGGTCGGCGACGACACGCACAAGGTCGACGGAAAGTACAATTTTGAAGTGAAGCCGTGACAATAGCCGCGGGGCTGATTGTCTCGCGGTTCGTTCACTATCTGGCTTTGTCGGTTCTCTTTGGGGGCGCGCTGTTTCCGCTCTACGGGTTTGCGTCCCCGTCAGCGGACACACAGCGTGTATCGCCATGGCTGCGAGCGCTGCTCCTGAGCACGGCCGGACTCGGGTTGTTCACCGGAATCTCTTGGTTCGTGTTCACCACCGCAGGCATGAGCGGGAGCCTTTCCGGCGTCACCAATCCCGCCATCCTCTCCACGATGATCCGGGATACGGATTTCGGCCGGGTGTGGGTGCTGCGGCTGCTGCTCGCGAGCGTTTTGGTTGTGTTGCTGCTTCCCGCGCGATTGAGCGGATGGCGGTTCCATGCCGTGCTTTTCGGTTCGCTCGTTCTGCTTGCGAGCATCGCGCTTACGGGCCACGCCGGGAGCGATGCAGGTCCTGCGGGTCTCCGGCATCTGATCGTCGACGCCTTCCATCTGGTTGCGGCGGGTGTTTGGGTCGGCGCCCTGGTCGTTTTCGCCCGTCTGGTGACGATTTCCCTCGATGGCCTCCGCGACGATGATCTGCGAATCCTTCACCACGCTTTGTCGCGGTTTTCGGGCGTGGGCACCGTCGTCGTCGCCGTTCTGGCTCTGACCGGACTTATGAATCCGGGTTTCTTCTCTTCAGGCCTGAAAACAACCTATACCCAGGTTCTGCTTGTCAAACTTGGGATGTTCGCCGCGATGCTGTTGCTGGCGGCCGCGAACCGCTTTCGGCTGACGCCGAGGCTTGCGGCGAGGCTGGACTCCAAGAACGGATTGGAAAGCGCCGTAACGGCGTTGCGTCTGAGTCTCCTGACCGAAACAGCGCTCGCGATTCTCGTCCTGGGGGCCGTTGCGTGGCTGGGAACGCTGTCGCCGACCGGCCTGGAATAGAGCGTGGCCGGCACAAAGAAAATTTGCCTCGGCTAAGATCTCAGAGAACTAGGCTTCAGCCGGTTTGCGTTTCCGCCGCAGGAAGCCAAACGCCGCGAGACCAAAACCCAGCAGCCCGAGGGAGGCCGGTTCCGGCACCTCGAGGAAGCCGCGGATCTCTCCACCGGGGAATGTCCGGTTGTGGATATTGCTGTAGGCTGTGCCGGAGAATAATCCCAATATCAGTGCATTCTCGGCACCTGCCGCCGTTCCTCCACCGAAACTCGTCAAGAAACCATTCGTGTAAGTAGAGGAGAGGGTCAAATCGAACAGGTGGCTGTAGGTTCCGCTCGCAGTGCCGGGGAATCCAACATAGGGCACGGCCACACCGATAGTGGTTCCAGGCGCGGTGCAGCAGTGAATGTGCGCGGCAGAAGCCGTGCCGCCGGTCAGCCCCGACCAGGTAACATCAACCTCAAGCGTGTTGGCGCCCTGATCCAGGATAACCTTGGTGAAACCGGTGGCGGTCGAGGCGTTCGCAGGAACCTCGTTGAGCCCGGACATATGTGCTGAGAACAAGTAGGGTATCGCTTGCGCCGGCACAGAGCCGAGCAAAAGAACCGAAAAAACGGCCAGGCCTGAGATTCTCATCATGCCACTGCTCCATGGTGTCGACACACACGAAGCCCCCGGTGGCCTTAACCATGCAAGAAGCGTGCTAATTCTAAAAATGCTGTAATTTCAACGCAACCCGCGCGGGAAATCGCATCCTTTGTAAAAACTCCCGACTCCGGACCCATCTGTTCGAGTCACAAAATGCCGCGATGGAGCTAGAACCTAGCGCATATTCCCGGTGTGGCCGAGCGAATAGCGCCCCGGTTGGGGCCAGACGGTCAGGCCGTGGGGTTCCGTGCCGACCGGGATCGTCTTGACGTCGCCGGTGGCGATTTCGATGGCATAGACGAGCTTGTCGAAGCGCCCGGACAGCCAGAGATATTTTCCGTCGGCGCTGACATTGCCCATGTCCGGGCTGCCGCCGCCGGGAATGGGAATATTCCTCTCGATCTTGCGCGTGGCAAAATCGAACACCGATACGCTGCCCTGCCCTTTGGGTTTGGTGTCCCCCATATGGGTGCCGCGGTTGGTGATGTAGAGCTTCTTGCCGTCGCGGCTGGGATAAAGACCGTGCGCCCCGCGTCCGGTCGGAATGAAGCCGGTTTCCTGGAACGCATCGCCATCGATCACATGCATGCCGTCGGCATCCATGTCGGCGACGTAGAACAGCTTCCCGTCGGGCGCGATGCGGATGTCCTGCGGCATGCTGTTCATCGCCATGCCGGGCATAGCAGGCGGTTTTGTCAGCTTCATGTAGCCCACGACTTTGCGCGCCACCATGTCGATCTTGGCCAGACCTCCGCCGGCGAATTCGCAGGTGAAGATCGCGTAGCGGCCATCGATGGCGAAATCGGCGTGATTGACGCCCACGCATTGCGGCGTCGCCAGATTGCTCTGCAATGCCATGGTATGGGGATCGCGGAATTCCAGGCGCTTCAACGCTTCGGCGACCACGATCGCCGAGCTGCCGTCGGGTGTGAAATAGAGGTTATAGGCGTCGGGGACCGTCACCGTGGTTCCCGGCTTGCCCGTTGCCGGATCGATCGGCGTGAGAATGCCGGGGAGCTTGCGTTCGGCCGAGCCGGCCACCCACAGCGTCTTCAAATCCCAGGAGGGGATGATGTGCTGTGGGTTGCCGCCGACCTGGAAATGGTCGACCACCTGAAACTTGGCGGGGTCGATGACATAGACATCGCCCGATTTCACATTCGGGACATAGACGCGCGAGAGCGAGCCGGCCGTCGCCGGGCTGAGCTTCCCCGGCCCCGCTTCGCTGTAGAGATTACTCGCGTCGGTCACGGGCGGCATGCCGGGAACGGTCTGAACCGGAGCACGGGTCGCGGTTTGAGCCGAGGCGGCGGACAGACTCAGAAACACCAGAGCGGTACTGAGAGACACACGACAAAGACGCACTGCGATTCGTCCTACTGAGCGGTTCAAGATTCTATCACGTACCTTCCACCCGCGATTGCAAATATTTCGTTCACTCACGATCCGGCGAGGCCCAATTCGGCGGGAACCAGATGGAACCCGCTCATGCGCTCGGCAGCTGCGACGGTATTCTCCAGCAGCATTGTGACCGTCATTGGACCGACGCCGCCCGGCACCGGCGTGATGTAGGAGGCCTTTTCCTTCACCCCCTCGAAATCGACATCGCCGACCAGGCGGCCACCCGGCAGGAAGTTGATGCCGACATCGATCACAACCGCCCCCGTACGGATCATCGGAGCCACGATCAGGTTCGGACGGCCGGCCGCGACCACCACGATATCGGCAAGGATGGTGTATTGGGCCAGGTCGCGCGTCTTGGCGTGGCAGATGGCGACCGTCGCTTCGCGCTGCATCAGCATCAGCGCCAGCGGCTTGCCGACGATGTTGCTGGCGCCCACCACGGTCACATTCTTGCCCTCGAGCTCGATTCCCTCATGTTCGAGGATCTTCTGCACGCCATAGGGGGTGCAGGGCGGGAAGACCGTGCGGCCGATCACCAAGCCGCCGACATTGTAGAGGTGAAACCCGTCGACATCCTTGGCGACGGAGATCGTCTCCAAGACGCCCTGCGGCGAAATATGCGCAGGCAAAGGCAGCTGCACCAGGATGCCGTGAACGTCGGGGTTCACGTTGAGCTTGCGGATGCAATCGAGCAGGTGGTCTTCGCTGGTGTCCGCGGGCAGACGCAGGACATGGGAGTTGATCCCGACTTCCGCGCAAGCCCGCACCTTATTGCGCACATAAACCGCTGAGGCTGGATTGTCGCCCACCATGATCATGGTCAGGGCGGGAGACATGCCCCTATCGCGCAGCACCGCGGCGCGCTGGGCGATGCCGACGCGGACCGCGCGCGCGATGGCGAGGCCATCGATGATCTTTGCCGTCATTTCTATGGCCTATCAGACCTGATCCAGCTTCGCCACCGCCTGCTGGAAGCGCAGCTTGATCTCATTGCCATCGCGCGATGGCAGCACGCGCGCAACCTCTTCCTGCCTGACCTGAGCCTGGATGAACACGGGCCCGGGGGCGGCATGCAACAGATGCCGTGCGGCGGCGAACTCACTTTCCTGCGAGATGGGGCGCGCTTCGGCAAAGCGGCAAGCCTTGGCGACGCCGATCATGTCGATGCCGTATTGCGTATGGCTCGCCTGCATGCCGGTCTCGCCATAGCGCCGATTGTCCAGGACCAGGATCGCCAGATTCTGCGGCTGCTTGACGCCGATGGTGGCAGGGCTTCCCAAGCCCATCAACATTTCGCCATCGCCCGTGATCACCGCGACGCGAGCCCTTGGCCGCGCCAGCGCCAAGCCCAAGCCGATCATCGCGGCGCCTCCCATCGCGCCCCACAAATAGAAATTGAGCGGGGAATCACCCGCGGCCGCGACATCATAGGTCGGCGCGCCAAGGCCGCTGACGACCAGAAGATCGCCCCGCTCCGCGAGCAGCGCCCGCACGCATTGGCGCCGATCGAGCGTCATTTGTTCCACACTTTGCGGCCGATGAGCCGTTGCGAGAGGAGCACCGCGATCGGCACATTCCCGGCGAAGGCCATGTCGCAGGCGGCACCCACGACTTCGTCGACATCGTCGGGGTGATCAATGCGATAGGTGAGGAATCCGCACAGGCGAAAGCAATCTTCTGTGATCGAGCCCATGGGGATTTGCCACGGATTGAACTCGGCAAATTCGCCCCGCATCGTCACCAGAACCAGGCAAGGAAAGGCGCAGATGCGAACCAGCGAGAACATATTGATGCAATTGCCCACGCCGCTGCTTTGCATGAGAAGCGCGGCGCGCTCTCCGCCGAGCGTTGCGCCCGCGACCAACCCTACGCCTTCCTCTTCCGTGGTGAGGACGACGTCGGTGATGTCCGGATCTTCGATGCAGCGCTGGATCAGGCGGCTGTGGCCGGCATCGGGCACATAGCCCACTTGGCGGATGCGCGCGCGCCGGAACTGCGCGTGAATCGCGTCGGGCCATGTCGCCTGTTGGTCTACTGTCGGGTCCACGCGCGTTTTCCTAAAGCCTATGCATTCTGCTGCAGCATGAATTCGGCGATTTCGAGCCGTGTCGCCACCCACACATCGGCACTCGCCATTGCATGCGCCACGATCTGCTCGAAGTAATGCGCCCCGCGCGGGTGTCCAAAAATATGCGCGTGAACCGTCACGTCGATGATCGCCGGATTTCCGGCGCCCCCGGCGCGGGCGATGCTGAGGTTCTCCTCGAAGGAGTCCTGCATCAGGTTCGGCGGATTGCCGTATTTCATGAAGGGCATGTCATTGACATCGGTGCTGAGCGGGATGGCTACGATCTTCAAATCGCCGAAGCGTTGCACATAAGGAAGGTCGTCGTCGAAGACATCGCCATACCATGCGTATCCGGCCTCGGCGAGCAGAAGCGGCAGCTCAGGCCCGGACGTGCCGCGGGGGCTCAGCCAGCCCCGCACGGATGCGCCCGATGCATCGCGCAGCAGCACCGTACAGCGCGCGATATT
>DASQIQ010000418.1:0-1522 GCA_035631495.1 Micropepsaceae bacterium | reverse complement strand
GCGGTGGACGGCGTATGGGTCGATCTCAACGATCCTGAGGGGATGAAGCGCTTCGCCCGCCAGGCGCGGCGCCTAGGCATGACGGGCATCTCGATCATACATCCCAACCAGATCGAAGAGGCCAACGCCGCCTTCACCCCGACGCGCGAGGATATCGACTATGCGCAAGCGGTGGTGAACGCCTTTGAGGATGCGCGGGCGCGCGGCCTCGGCGCCATCGCCTTTCGCGGCCAGTTGCTGGATTATCCCATCGTGGACCGGGCGCGGCAGACCGTGGCGCTCGCCAAAACGCTGGGCGTGAAGTGAGGGAGTAAACGTCCCGCGTGTCATGGCCCGCAACAGCGGGCCATCCAGGCGATGAAGGACTCAATCGGCGCGTGGACACGCGCCGGCTGGGTGGCCCGGTCAAGCCGGGCCATGACAAGGGTGGAGGGAATCATGACCGTCAAGCCGGGTTGGGAGGGGCGCTATTTCGAGGATTTCGAAATCGGCGATATCTACCGCTGCCGCATCGGGCGCACGGTGACGGAAGCCGACAATATCTGGTTCACGCTCCTCACCAACAACACCAATCAGATTCATTTCAACAATGAATTCGGCAAGAAGACCGAATTCGGCAAATGCCTGATCAATTCGGCGCTGACGCTGGCCATCGTGGCAGGGCTCGGCGTCGCCGATATCAGCGAGAACGGCTTCGCGCTCGGCTGGGACGAGATAAAATTGCCCAATCCGCTGTTCGCCGGCGATACGCTCTATTCCGAATCCGAAGTGCTGGAGAAGCGCGAGTCCAAATCCAAGCCGCAATGGGGAATTATCAAAGTGCGGACTCGCGGTATCCAGCAGGACGGGAAAATCGTCATCGATTATGCGCGCAGCGTCATGGTGTGGAAGAAAGCGCATGCGCCCCATCGCGACATCTTCCCGAAAGTCCAATCGTAATGGCCGAGTCCGGCGCCGCCCCGCCGCGCCGCGCGCTGGATGGCGTGCGCGTGCTGGCGCTGGAAACGTCTTTGTCCGGCCCGCATGCGACGAAGATCCTGGCCGATATGGGCGCCGAAATCATCAAGATCGAGAAGCCCGGTACGGGTGATGTGATCCGCGGCTGGGACACGGCCGTGAAAGGGCTCTCCTCCGGCTATGTCTGGGTGAACGGCAACAAGAAAAGCGTTACCCTGGACATGAAGAAACCTGCGGCGTTGGACATCCTCAAGCGGTTGGCCGCGCGCGTCGATGTGGTGCTGGAAAATTTCGCGCCGGGCGCCGCCGAGCGTTTGGGCCTTGGGGCGAAGGATCTCACGAGCGCCAATCCGCGGCTGATCTATTGCTCGCTCTCCGGTTACGGCCAGGACGGGCCCTATCGCGACATGAAGGCCTATGACGTGCTGATCCAAGGCGAGGCGGGCATCATCGCCACCACCGGCTATCCCGATGCGCCCGCCAAGGTCGGCGTTTCGATGATCGATCTCACCTCGTCGATGTATGCCGCGGTGGGGATTCTTCTCGCGCTCTATCAGCGCGAGAA
>DASQIQ010000417.1:0-10195 GCA_035631495.1 Micropepsaceae bacterium | reverse complement strand
CTCTCGCGCTTCTCTCAGACCTACCTCAACACCATTGCCCTGCGGCTCAATCAACGTCCGCGAAAGACCTTGGGCTTCGAAACTCCAGCCGATAAACTACGAGCAGTGTTGCACTGACCGGTTGAACCCGCCCGTCAAATCCGCTCATTCGCGAGAACACATGCCCAGGAGTGCCGCGCGCTTGCCCGCAATGTGCAAAAACGAACAGCACAGGAACCCGCTTCTCAAGCTGGCGGAGGCCCTCGATGTCCAAAAGAGGACAGTTCAGATTGTTTGCGGCTCCAATAAAGAACGTCACTGAACAATTGTTTGCCACCGCGATCGTTTTCGGAGATCTCATTCGCCATCATCATCAAGGACATGGTCAAATCTATACAGCGTGCATTCGTTTTCGGACGTATAAGAGCGTTTCGCCCAAGCAGCGCGTTATCACTCCTGAGATTTGGTCATCAGCTGGCTCCTCTCCCCAGCACCGGACAGACCATTCCCCAAAGAGGCGCTCCCTTGCTCAAAGTCCTGATAGCGGAAGACGAGTTGCTGATTGCAGATTTGATGGAAGATACGCTAACCGCAAACGGCTATGAGGTCTGTGGTATCGCCCGCACCGTCGATGAAGCGGTGGCGCTCGGCGAATTGCATCAACCCGACCTCGCTGTCCTCGACGTTCGGCTCGCGCGAGGCGGCTACGGGCCCGACATTGGTCAGCGGCTAAAGAGCAAAGCAAAATTGGGAGTGCTCTACGCGACGGGCACCGACGCACGGGACAGCGGGCTCACTATGGCTGATGGTGAAGCTTTGATCGCAAAACCCTATCGCAATGAGGACCTCCTGCGCGCATTGGTGATCGTTTGGGAGATCGTGACGGCCGGGACCGCCACACGGCCATTTCCGCGGGGCTTCCATTTGTTGCCGAAATCCGCCGCACCTCGCAACCAAGCGGTGCCCGCATGAGCGAAAGGCGCACGATCGAGAAGCTTTTGCGTCAACAGGCGGCGCTCGCGAACTTCGGCAGTTTCGCTTTCCGCGAGAGGGACCTGAAGAACGTCTTGACCGAAGCGGCGCGTGTTTGTGCGGAGAGCTTGGGTGTGCCTTTCGCGAAAATTTGCCGCCATCGCAAGGCGGAGAACGACCTCATCGTCGACGCGGGGCATGGCTGGCATTCGGGCGTCGTGGGGAGCGTGGTATCGGCGGCCGATGAGAAGTCGACGCAGGGGCGCGCGTTCGTTACGGGTGAGCCCGTGATCCTCGAGGACCTGACGTTTAACAATAGCTATGCGCTTCCAGCCTTCTATGCGGAGCACAGGATTGTCGCGACGGCCGATGTTCTGATCAAAGGCACGGGCGAGCCGTGGGGCGTTTTGGAGGTCGACAGCGCAATCGCGCGCAAATTCGATCAACATGACATCATGTTCCTGACAGGCTTTGCAAATGTCATCGCCGAGGCGGTGGCGACCGCGGAGCGAATAGCCGTTCTCCATACGACTATCGAACAGATGGAATCCTTGATCGCAGAGAAGGAAGTTTTGGCGGGGGAGCTACAACATCGCGTCCGAAACAATCTCCAGCTCATATCCGGGATGCTGAGCCGGCAAATCGACGTGAGTGACAGCGGCGGAAAGGAAGGGATACGCGCTATCGCGCGGCGCGTGATGAGCCTGGCGGCGATTTACGACCATCTGCTTGGAAACGGCCTCAGCCACAGCATAGAATTTGGCCGGTATTTGAGGTCGCTCTGCGATAGTTTGCGCGACTTTCAAGAGGCTCGGGAATTTGCCGTGACGCTGATATGCGACGGCAAACTGGAACCCTTGCCGCTCGATCTCGATACGGTGACCTCGCTTGGCATCGTTGTCGGCGAGATCATATCGAACGCTTACCTTCATGCATTCCCGGGACGCACCGGAACTATCCACGTCATTCTGACGGCAAGCGCCACGGGCGCCACACTCACGATCCGCGACGATGGCGTTGGTTTTGTGGAACCTCCCTTCAGCAAGCGCCACGGCCTTGGCCTGGTGCGGCGTCTCATAGAGCAGATCGGGGGAACGGTACGCGTCGTCTCCGATCACGGCACGGAATGGACGATAGCCGTTCCAAACGGGGTGTCCGGGCTTAAAGCGGCCTAGAGCCGGAGATAAGCTGCACCCCCCGGCGGAGACGGGTTAGCGGCGGCCGAAGAGGCGTTCGATGTCGGCGAGCTTCAATTCCACGTAGGTCGGGCGGCCGTGATTGCATTGGCCCGAATGGGGCGTCGTTTCCATCTCACGTAGAAGCGCGTTCATTTCATCGGCATTCAGACGGCGCCCCGAACGCACGCTCATATGGCAGGCGAGCGTCGCAGACACGTGGTCGAGCCGCTCCTTCAAGGATGAAAGGGATTCCGTTTCGGTAAGATCATCGGCGAGATCGCGGATGAGAGCCTTCACATCGATCTGACCTAAAGCCGCGGGAATCTCGCGTACCATCAGCGCGCCGGGTCCGAAGCCTTCCACGACGAGGCCGAGCGCGGACAGATCCTCGCTGCGCGCGAGAACGCGGGTGGCTTCGCTTTCATGCATCTCCACGATTTCGGGGATCAGCAATGGCTGGCGCTTGACGCCGCCATTCTCCAGCGCCTGCTTCATGCGCTCATAGACGAGGCGCTCATGGGCTGCGTGCTGATCGACGATCACGATGCCGTCTGGCGTCTGGGCCACGATATAGGTGTCGTGCAACTGCGCGCGCGCGACACCGAGGGGAGATTCGGATGAGTGCTGGGGCGCGGGGTTGTGATCGTGGTCATCGGTATGCGTGTGAGGCGCTGCGGCCGGCATGGCCACGCGCGGCGGCGATGCGAGCGGCGCCTGGTAAACCCGCGCCGATTCCGCCAGCCCCGAAAAACGCTGCTGCGCCGGATAAGAATAGGCTTGTGGTTTGGATTGGGGCGCGCGGAACGCTTCGAGCGCGGCATCGGCAACGGTGCTCGAGGCGCGGTGGCTCGCTTCATGCAGCGCCGCTTTCAGCGCGCCGACGATCAGTCCCCGCACCAGGCCGGAATCGCGGAAGCGCACTTCGGCCTTGGCGGGATGGACGTTCACATCGACCAGCATCGGATCGCATTCTATGAACAGCACCACGGCCGGATGACGGTCGCGCGCCAGATAATCGGCATAGGCGCCTTTGACCGCGCCGAGCAGCAACCGGTCGCGCACCGGGCGGCCATTGACGAAAAGGAACTGCATCTGCGCATTGGCGCGGTTATAGGTGGGAAGGCCGGCGAAGCCCCAGAGCCGCACGGATTCGCGCGCTGCCTCCAGCTTGGCGGCATTGTCGGCGAAATCGCGCCCCATCAATTTGGCGAGCCGTCCGAGCGCGCCGTCGAAGAGCGTTTCCTCGGCATGGAGTGAGAGCACGACACGCCCCTCATCGGTCAGCGTGAATCCGACATCGGGACGCGCCATTGCCAGCCGCTTGACGATGTCGATCACGGCCAGCGACTCGGCGCGCGAGGATTTCAAGAACTTCAGCCGCGCGGGCGGGGCGAAGAAAAGATCGCGCACTTCGATCCTGGTGCCGCTTTCGCCGGCGCTCAAAAATCCGGCCGGCTCGGGCCCTTTTATCGCGCCGCCCTCGACGCAGATCGTGTGACCTTGCGAATGTTTCGCCCGGCTCGAGATGACAAGCCGCGCCACCGCGCCGATCGAGGGCAGCGCCTCGCCGCGAAAGCCCAAAGTCTCGATATTGGTCAGATCATCCGCCCCATCGGCGCCGAGCGGCAGCTTCGAGGTGGCGTGGCGTTCGATGCAAAGCGCAAGAGCGTCCGCATCCATGCCCTCCCCGTCGTCTTCGACCAGGATCAGGCCCGCACCGCCCGCGGCGATGGTGACGGCGATGCGTCTTGCGCCGGCATCAAGCGCGTTCTCGACCAGTTCCTTCACGGCGCTGGCCGGACGCTCCACCACTTCGCCGGCCGCAATGCGGTTGATGGTGCCCTCGGGCAGACGGCGGATCTTCGCCCGCGCCTTCACCTCAAGTCCCATAGCGGTCCTCTCTCAAAGGGCGGCAAGTCTAGACGCGAGCCATGCCCCGCGCCACCGCGCCATCGATTCGCAAGCGTAGCAGGGTGGGGATTGTTCACAAGCAATGACGGGAGGCCCCATTGCTTCCCCGGCTCAAGGGCCGGGTCAGCACGTCGCCCGTAGAAACGCGGCAGGAAAACCTCGACGCTAAGGAGCGGTCGCAGGGGCGGCGTTGGCTGTGCCGGCGGCTTTCTGCTGTGCGGTACCGATCGCGGGGGTTCCGGCGATGACAATCACCAGGTGCTCGGGATCGAAATATTTCTTCGCCATCTCGTTGACCTTGGCGAGCGTCACCGCCTGGATCAGGCCGTTGCGTTTCTCGACATAATCGGCCGAGAGGCCCGAGCGCTGATAGGCGCTCAAAGTGCGGGCGATCTTGGCGTTCGAATCCAGGGTCAGCGGGAAGGAGCCGGTGAGAAACGTCTTCGCGTCGGCCAATTCCTTCACCGTGGCGCCGTCCTTGGCGAAATGCGCCATCTCCGATTTGGTCACGTCTATGGCAGTGAGGATCTTGCCCTTGTCGCTCTGGACCTGGCCGACCAGAATCGAAGCGGCGCGGGAATCATTGATCTGGGTGTAGATCCCGTAGGTGAGCCCGCGTTTGTCGCGCACCTGATCCATCAGGCGCGCGGAGAAGCTTCCCCCGCCCAGGATGTAATTGGCGACGAAAGCGGGGATGTAATCGGGGTCCGCCCGCATCGGGCCGGGCTCGCCGAACACGGCCACCGGGGCGGCTTCGTTGCGCACGATGGTATGGGAGGCGGGCTTGCCGGCATCTGTTGGCTTGGCCACGACGGCCACGGATTTGGCGGGGAGCGATAGGAAGACCTGCTGCAGATATTTCTTGAGCTGGGTTTCGTTGATGTCGCCCGAGACCGCCACCTTGATGCCGCCGCGTACCAGATGATCGGCGGCAAAATTCTTGATGTCGGCGGCCTTGATGGCCGCAATGCCGGCCGGCGTGCCGGCGGTCGGATGGGCGTAAGGATGCGCGCCGAAATAGGCGGCATACCAAGCCTTAACCGCGACCTTGGCAGGGTCCTCGTCGTCCTGCTTCAGCGAAGCCAACAGCGCAACGCGGATCCGCTCCACCGCTTCGGGATCGAAACGCGGATGGCCGAGCGCGAGCGCCGCGAGCCGGAAGGCTTCGTCGGCATTTTCTTTAAGCGTGGTCAAAGTGACCACGACATAATCGCGTTCGGCGGACGCGGTGAGGCGGATGGCCCGCGATTCCAAAGCCTGCTTGAAGGCGTCCGACGCCAGATCGCCCGCGCCCTCGTCAAGCAGCGAGGCCATCATGTCCGCAAGCCCGGGCTTGTCCGGCGGATCATAGGCGGAGCCTGCGGGCAGCGAGATGTTGACCGCGATCATGGGGAGCGCGTGCTCCTCCGAAAGCCAGGTCTCGACCCCTGTGGGACCTTGCACCGATTTCACGGTGATGGCGTTGGCGGCGGCCGGGATAAGAAGCGCGATGAGCGCCGATGCGGCAAGACGCGTGATCATGGTCCGGTTTTCGGCGACATCCGTCCGGTCACCGACTCCTGTTTCACAAGATAGGTTTGCGCCGCCACGCGGACATCGGCCGCCTGTACGGCTCTGATCCGGTTCGGCCAATCTTCGACATCTTGAATGGTCAGCCCGATGGAAAGCGCCGTACCGTAATCCTGCGCCATCAGATATTGGTTGTCGTGCTGATAGGTATATTCGGCGACGAGCTGGGTCTTGGCACGGGTAAACTCGCCTTCCTCGGGCGAGGCCCGCATCATGCCGGCGATGATCTGGTCCATCGCGGTTTCCAGCGTGTCGAAGCTGACCCCATCGCGCGGCACGGCAAAGACGACGAACATGCCTGGCCCGCGATTATGCCCGTCATAGGAGGCGCCCGCTTCCACCGCGAGCTTCTTGTCCATCACCAGCGTCTTGTAGAGCCGGCTGGTCTCGCCGCGCCCCAAGATGGCCGCCATTACGTCCATGGCTTCCGCCGTGCCCTTGGGCGATTTGACATAGCTTGGCACGCGGTACATGCGCAGCAGCTGCGGCAATTTCGTGCCGGGAAGCGCGAAATTCAGCCGCGTATCGGCAAGCCGCGGCGGCAGCGGCTCATCGATTCGCGGCGCCAGCTGACGGGGCGCCACCGAGCCATATTTGTCGTCGGCGAGTTTCTTGACCTCGTCCGGGTTGACGTCGCCCACCACCATGACGATCGCATTGTTGGGCGCATAATGGTGCTGATAGAAATCATTCGCTTCGGCGCGGCCGATGCGCTTGATCTCCGCTTCCCAGCCAACCACCGGGCGGCCATAGGGATGGGAAAGATGCAAGGCCGCCTCCATCTGCTCCTGCGCCATGGCCTGCGGTTCGGAATCGATGCGCAAATGGCGCTCTTCCAGCACCACATCGCGCTCGGTGACCACATTGGGTTCGGAGAGGTCCAGATTCACCATGCGGTCCGCCTCCAGCCCCATCACGATGGGAAGGCGGTCCTTGGCGATACGCTGGAAGTATACGGTGTAATCATGCGAGGTCTGGGCGTTGTCCTGCCCGCCATTGCGCGCGACGATTTTCGACAGCTCGCCGTTTGGCACCTCTTTGGTACCGCGGAACATCAGATGTTCGAAGAAATGTGCGGCGCCCGAAAGGCCCGGCGGATCGTCAGTGCCCCCGACATGATACCAGACCATATGGGTGACGACCGGCGCGCGGTGATCGGGGATCACGACGAGCTGCATGCCGTTCTTCAAAGTGTACTGCGTCGCCTTTCCGGAAGCGGCCGCCGGCGCGGCGCCGGCAGGAGATGTTGTCAAGCCAGAGAGGCCCACGAGCACAGAAGTGGCGGCGGCGCCAAGAAGCGCGAACACAGCCAGCGCAGGGGCAAGGCCCGGCTTCATGGCGGATGGACCTATGGTGCCCGCGGGGCCGTGGCAGCGGGTGCAGCGGGTGCGGCGGGGGCGGCCGCATTCGGGCGCGGCGCCGGTGGCGTGGCGGCGCCTTCATAAAGCACGCGCTGCGCAAAAGCCGGACCCTGGTCTTCCTGCCCGACATCGGAGGTGACGCTGCGCCTGATATTGGGGTCGATGCTGAGTGCGTTGGTCTTGGTCAGCAGCAGCTTTTCGCCGTCGCTATAGGCGCCGCCCAGCGCGGCAGCGGCGGTAGCGGGATTTGCCGGGAACAAAGCGGTGCGCGCCTGATCGTCGGCATCGACCTCGTTGCGCGAGGCGACGCCCGGCTGCGGGGGCCGCAGGTTGTAATCGGGCGGAATGATGAGCGGCGCCTTGGTCAGCACGGTGAATTCGTCGGGCGGCAATTTGGCAGCGCCCGTCGCCTGGCGAAGGCTCTCGCATCCGATCAATGAGAAGCCCAGCGAGAGGATCGCTGCGATTCTCGCCGCGCCCGTCAAAACATCCCGTTTCGCCATGATCAGTCTCCGGATTGCCGGCTCCCTACGCTTTTCGACTCCGGACGGATGAACGCGTCCAGGAGAAGCACCACGACGCCCACCGTAATGGCGGCGTCGGCCACATTAAACACATACCAGTCATGGCCGAAGGCGTAAAAGTGGAAAAAATCCGCCACGGCGCCGTAAAGAACGCGGTCGATCACATTTCCGAGCGCCCCGCCAATGACCAAACCCAGCCCTACGCCCAGAATGGCGCGTTCGCACCTGATCAGCCAGAAGGAAAGCGCAACCACGGCGACGAGGGAAAATACCGTCAGCACGAGCGTGCCGACGAAACTGCCGGCCTGGAAAAGCCCATAGGAAACGCCGCGATTCCACACCATCACCAGGTCGAAGATGGGCAGGATCTGGATGCGGGCGGCCGGGCCCAGTTCACGGAAATCCAGGCCATAAAGCAGATAATTCTTGGAAAGCTGATCGGCGGCGAGCGCCGCAAGCGCCACCAGCCATCCGGCGCGCTGGGGCGTCATCCGACCGCCTCCGCGCAACGGTTGCACAAATCGTCATGTTTGGGGTTCGTGCCCACCTCGGGAAGGATCATCCAGCAGCGGGCGCATTTCTCCCCTTGCGCATGGGCGAAGACGACGCCAGCGCCCGTCACATCGGGAAGACGGAAGGCGTCCGCGGACGCGGGGCCTCGGACAATCTTTGCTCCCGACGTGATGGCGATTTCGGCAAGACCCGCCTCGTCGAACAGGCGCGCATCGCCCTCGTCCTCCACATAGAGTGTGGGCGCGGCTTCCAGGCTCGCGCCGATCACCTTGTCGCGGCGGGCGATTTCCAGCGCGCCCGTCACCACGCGGCGCAGCGCACGCACGCGGTTCCATTTCTCGAGCAGCGCCTCGTTGGTCCACTCCTCCGGCGTCTTCTCGAAGGTTTCGAGATGGACGCTTCTTTCCATACCGTAGAGCGTGGTCCAGGCCTCTTCCATGGTGAAGCACAGAAGCGGCGCGAGCCAGGTCGCGATGCGCGTAAAAAGCGCATCGATCACCGTGCGCGCGGCTCTACGGCGGAAGCTCTCGCGTGAATCGCAATAAAGGACGTCCTTGCGGATGTCGAAATAGAACGCCGACAGATCGGTGGTGGCAAAATTGAACAGTGAGGTGAAGACATAGGTGAAATCATATTCGCCATAGCCCCGGCGCACCTCGCGGTCGAGTTCGGCAAGCCGGGCCAGCACGAAGCGCTCCAACTCGGGCATGTCGGCGTGCCCGATGCGTTCGAGCGTCTCGAAGCCTTCGAGATTGGCGATCATGAAGCGGATGGTATTGCGCAGGCGGCGATAGGAATCGACCGCGGCCTTGATGATCTCGGGCCCGATGCGCAAGTCTTCGGTGAAGTCGGACGAGGCCACCCAGAGGCGAAGGATCTCCGCGCCGTTCTGCTGCATCACCTTTTGCGGCGCGACGACATTGCCCAGCGATTTGGACATTTTGCGGCCCTGCTCGTCGAGCACGAAGCCATGGGTCAGCACGCCGTCATAGGGCGCGCGCCCACGCGTGCCGCAGGATTCCAGCAGCGAGGATTGGAACCAGCCGCGATGCTGGTCCGAGCCTTCGAGATAAAGATCGGCGTGCTCTTTTTTCGGCCAATGGGGATCGATGGGATTTTCCACCACGAAGGAATGGGTCGAGCCGGAATCGAACCAGACATCGAGAATGTCGCGGACCTGCTCGTAATCCTGCTCATGATGCTCGTCGCCGAGGAATCGTGATGGCGGCGAAGCGAACCAGGCATCCGAGCCTTCCTTCTCGAAGGCGTCGGCGATGCGCGTGTTCACAATCTCGTCGCGCAGCAATTCGCCGGTACCCTTGTGGACGAAGACCGCGATGGGCACGCCCCAGGCGCGCTGACGCGACAGCACCCAATCGGGGCGATCCTTGACCATGGCGCCGATGCGGTTCTCGCCAGATTTGGGATACCAACGCGTGGCAGCGACGGCGCCAAGCGCAAGCTCGCGCAATGTGCCCTGGTTGGAGCCTCCGAACGGTCTGTCGATAGCCGCGAACCATTGCGGGGTGGCGCGAAAGATCACCGGCGCCTTGGAGCGCCAGCTATGGGGATATTGGTGGCGCAAATTTCCCTTGGCGAGGAGCGCGCCCGCCTGGATCAGTTCCTTGATCACCGCGCCATTGGCGTCGCCATCCTTGCCTTCGGGCGTGAGGATTTTCTTGCCGGCGAAGATGGGCACGTTGGGCAGGAACGATCCGTCCTCGGCGACAAGGAAGGGAATTTCGAGATTGTGCTCGCGGCCGAGATTGAAATCGTCCTCGCCATGCGATGGTGCGGTGTGCACGAAACCGGTGCCGGTTTCGGCGGTGACGTGCTCGCCAGGAAGCAGCGGCACGTCGAAATCATAGCCCTGCCCGCGCCAGGGATGCGCCGCGATCATGCCGGCGGGTGCGACATCGCCGATGCGCTTCACCGTGATCTTGGCGTATTGCGCGGTTGCCTGCGCCAGCGGGTCGCCGAGCATCAGGCGCTCGCCTGCGGCCGCGAAACTCCCCTCGCCACTTTCCGTGACTTCATAGAGGCCGTAGCTGAGATCTTTCGAATAGGCGATGGCGCGGTTTCCCGGAATCTTCCACGGCGTCGTGGTCCAGATCACGAATTTCGCACCCATCAGGGCAGTCGGTCCTTTGACCAGCGGAAACTTCACATAGATCTGGGGCGAGGATTT
>DASQIQ010000416.1:0-13785 GCA_035631495.1 Micropepsaceae bacterium | reverse complement strand
GCCGCGCGCGGCGAGCCGCGCCGCTCCCGTGGCATGGATCGGGCCGCTCACCACGACGGCATGACCGCGCTGGTATTTGTGTGCATCCGGACGAAGGCGCGGGAATTCGGCGCGCCATTGTGCAAGACCATTCTCGAAGGTGCGTGGACGGATGATGTTCAGCACCCACTCCGGAATTCCGATATCCGCAACATCGGTCGTGCCGCACAGAAAGCGTCCCGGAAGAAGCACATGTCCGGGTTTCTTGCGAAAGAAGGTGACGGTGCGCTCGGCGAGGAAGCACAGACCGTTTTTGCCATCGAGGGTGCGGCCCATATCGCCATGCATGCCGCTGGGTACATCGACCGCGAGCGTCGGACAGCTTCTGGCATTGGCCGCGCGCGCCATCTCGGAAACGGGGCCATCCAATGGGCGCGACAGGCCAGCGCCGAAGATGGCATCGATGATCAGCGTGGCGCCTTCGAGAATATCGGGCGTGAATGGCAGGACGGGACCGCGCCAGCGTCTCGCCATCTCGGCCGCGTCGCCCTCCAGGCTCGCCGGCTCCGCGAGGCACGAGACCCGGACGTCATAGCCGCGTTTTCTCAAATGCGCCGCAGCGCAAAAGCCATCGCCCCCATTGTTGCCTGGACCGCAGAGCACAATTACGGAAGCGACCGGATAGTTCGCATCCACCGCATCTGCGACCGCAGCTCCGGCATTGTCCATGAGGGTCGAGGAAGCGACGCCGGACCCAATCGTCAGGCGGTCCGCTTCGCCCATCTCGGCGACGGTGAGGATCTCGGGGCCGCTCATCAATTACCCCGCCTGCTCTCTCGCCCTTGCGATGACGAAAAATATCCTATCAGCCGCCGCCCCGCTTCTTCCAAAACGGTGTGCTTCTTGCAGAAGGCGAAGCGCACAAGGTCAGTCGGACCGCCTGCACTATAAAATGCCGATATCGGAATGGGACCGACGCCGGCCTCGCGTGTCAAGCGCATGCAAAATTCCCGGTCGGGCTCGTTGGTGAGATTGCGGATCGATGCTGTGATGAAATAGGTCCCCTCGCTCGCGAGCACATCCAAGCCCGCAGCTTTCAGCGCAGCTGCGATGATGTCGCGCTTTTCCTGCAGCTCTTTTGTGTTCTGCAACGCGTAAGCCATTTCGTGCGCGAGGCCATGGGTCACTCCCAATTGCAGCGCGGGCGAGGTGGTGAAGGTGTTGAATTGATGCGCCTTGGAGATGACCTGGACCAGACTGGCGGGACCGGCGATCCAGCCGATCTTCCATCCCGTCAGCGAAAACATCTTGCCGGCGGAGCCGACACGCACGCAGCGCTCACGCATCCCGGGAAGCGAGATCAGCGGCACATGGGAACGGCCGTCGAACACGAGGTGCTCATAGACCTCATCGCATATGGCGTATGAATCATAGCGTGTGAGGAATTTGGCCAGCAGCTCCAGCTCGGAACGCTCGAACACGCGCCCGATCGGGTTCAATGGCGAGTTGATCATGATCAGCTTGGTGCGCTCGGAAAAGACGGCCGCGAGCGCTTCTTCCGTGAGGCGAAAATCTGGTGCCTGCAGCCGCAGGCTTTTCGTGTTTGCGCCCATCGCGGCCAGGATGGGCGGATAGGAATCGTAGCAAGGCTCGATCAGGATGGCTTCATCGCCGGGCGCCGTCAGGCCCATGATGCAATCGGTCAGGGCCTCGGTCGCCCCCGACGTGATCAGCACTTCGGTTTCGGGATCGAAGGCAAGATCGTAGAACTGCCGGCTGTGAGCGGCGACCGCCTGGCGAAGCGCCAAAAGGCCCTGCATCGGCGGGTATTGGTTCGGCCCGTCGCGAAGCGCACGCGCCGCAGCGTCCCGGATCCCTATCGGCCCGTCCTCGTCCGGGAAGCCCTGACCGAGATTGATCGCGCCGTGCTTGGCCGCCAGCGCCGACATCACGGTGAAAATCGTGGTCCCCAGCTTTTCGAATACCGGGTTGAGGGCATGCCCAACCATGCTTTGTCCTTTGACGATTGGCGGCAAATTGGCAAAGCGCTTTCGGCGGGGCAATGGGGAGAGCGCAAATTCAAATTCGCCCATGAATTGAGCAAGTTGCACAATCTCTGAGCGACTTGCTGGACTTCGTGCCCGGTTTCCCCTGTAACATGCTGAAAAAATGCGCGGATTTACGATTGCCGGACTGGCACGGGGCCTGCTAGTTCGTTAATTCAACGGACGGGGGACCTGTCTTCATGAAGAAGATCGAAGCGATCATAAAGCCTTTCAAGCTCGATGAGGTCAAAGAGGCGCTTCATGAGGTGGGGGTCCAGGGCATCACCGTGACCGAGGCCAAGGGCTTCGGCCGGCAGAAAGGCCACACGGAGCTTTACCGCGGCGCCGAATATGTCGTTGACTTCCTCCCCAAGGTGAAGATCGAAATTGTCCTCATGCCGGAGCAGGTGGAGCCGGCGCTCGATGCTATTCTGAAGGCCGCCCGCACCGGCCGTATCGGTGACGGGAAAATTTTCGTACTCGATGTCGAAGAAGCTGTCCGCATCCGAACCGGGGAAAAAGGGTCCGACGCTATCTGACGGCGAGAATCTCCGTCCATTTTCAACCGCTTTACAAGGGAAAGACTAGCCATGGCCGCTGACGCAAAATCCGTCCTGAAAATGATCAAGGACAAGGAAGTCAAATTTGTTGACCTCCGTTTCACCGATCCCAGAGGCAAGTGGCAGCACGTCACCTTCGATCTATCGCTGATCGATGAGGATACGTTCGTCCATGGCTTGATGTTCGATGGTTCATCCATCGCCGGCTGGAAGGCGATCAACGAATCCGACATGACGCTGATGCCCGATCCGGCATCGGCGGTGATCGATCCCTTTTTCGCGCAGACCACGCTCGCCATTTTCTGCGACATCCACGAGCCGCTGACGGGGCAGCCCTATAATCGCTGTCCGCGTTCGATCGCCAAAGCCGCGGAGAAATATCTGCAATCGACCGGCGTTGGCGACACGGCCTTTTTTGGACCGGAAGCCGAATTCTTCATCTTCGACGAAGTGCGCTTCGATGCGGCGATGAACAAGGGCTTTTACTTCATCGAATCCAAAGAAGGCCCCTATAACAGCGGCACGGATTACGAGGATGGCAATTCGGGCCATCGTCCGCCAGTCAAGGGCGGCTATTTCCCGGTACCGCCCGTGGATTCCGCGCAGGACATCCGCTCGGAAATGCTCGCCGTGATGGGCGACATGGGCATCCAGCCCGAAAAGCACCATCATGAAGTGGCGCCGTCGCAGCACGAACTGGGCTTCAAGTTCAATACGCTGACGAAGTGCGGCGACTACATGCAGATCTACAAATATGTCATCCACCAAGTGGCGGCGTCCTACGGCAAGACCGCCACCTTCATGCCCAAGCCAATCTATGGCGACAACGGCTCGGGCATGCATGTGCATCAGTCGATCTGGAAAGAGGGCAAGCCGCTCTTCGCCGGCTCGGGTTACGCCGATCTGTCGCAAACCTGCCTCTATTACATCGGCGGCATCATCCGGCATGCCAAGGCCATCAACGCCTTCACCAATTCTCTGACCAATTCCTACAAGCGGCTCATTCCGGGCTTCGAAGCGCCCGTGCTGCTCGCCTATTCGGCGCGCAACCGCTCCGCATCCATACGCATTCCGTTCGGCCAAGGGCCCAAGGCCAAGCGCATCGAAGTGCGCTTCCCCGATCCAGGCTCAAATCCCTATCTCGCTTATGCGGCGATGTTGATGGCGGGCCTGGATGGCATCGAGAACAAGATTCATCCGGGCGAGCCGATGGACAAGGACCTGTATGCGCTGCCGCCCGAGGAATTGAAGGACATCCCGCAAGTGTGCGGGTCCTTGCGCGATGCGCTAACCCATCTCGATGCCGGCCGTGCCTTCCTCAAGAAGGGCGGCGTCTTCACCGACGACTTCATCGATTCCTACATCGAGCTGAAGATGGGCGAGGTCTATGCCATGGAGCACACGCCCCATCCGATCGAGTTCAAGATGTATTACAGCGTCTAGGAGCCGCAAATTTTGCATGATTAAAGGGCGCGATCCTGCGATCGCGCCCTTTGGTTTTTCGCCTGACGTTTTCCGATCAAGCCTGGGCCAGTGTCGTGGTTTCGAAGTTCGCTTTATTGTCGATATCGGGTTGTCAGCGAACTTCGAAACCAAAACGACACGAGATTGAATAAATTGCTAGTGTCCTTGCGATTCCGAAATTCGTGAAAAGGCCGATATCGAATGGGGCGAATTTCGGAATCAGGACACTAGACGCCTGGAGCGTTGTTCAGCCACCGACATCGGAAACATGACATGGACGCAGGAGCCCTTACCCAGCTCCGATTCCATCCAAGCGCGGCCACCATGGAGCTCGGCCAATCCCCTGACCAGAGAGAGCCCCAAACCCGTACCGCCATTCTCGCTATCGTAACGGTTGTCGACGCGCGAGAACGGCTTGAAGATGCGATCGAGCTTTTCCTTGGGAACACCGGCTCCGTTGTCGGTGACGGTCAGCTCAAAATCGCCGTCCGCGTTGCGGCGAGCGGCGACGTCGATCCTGCCGCCATTGCGGGTGAATTTCACCGAATTGGTCACCAGATTGATGACGATCTGCTTCAGCGCCCGCTCATCGGCAAAAAGCACGGCGGCGGCGTCATCCACCGTAATCGTCAGGCTTTGGTTGCGCTCGCGGGCCTTCGGCCCGACGAATTTCACGGCGCCATCCAATGCTCGCGCGGTTTCGATCATCTGGGGTTCGATTTCCATGCGCCCGGCTTCGATCTTTGCAACGTCGAGCAGATCATTGATGAGCGAAAGAAGATGCGACCCGGAGACGTGAATGTCGCCCGCATATTCCTTGTAGCGCGGGCTTCCTATGGGCCCGAGACATTCGCGCGCAATGATTTCGGAGAAGCCCAGAATGGCATTCAGCGGCGTGCGCAGCTCGTGGCTCATATTGGCGAGAAACGCGGTTTTTGAGGCATTCGCCGTCTCGGCCTCGGTGCGTTTCCTAAGGGCCTCGTCGCGCGCCTCCTCCAACTCACGCGACATATCCTCATGAGAGAATCGCATCAGGGCCTCTTCGTCCCACCGGTCGCTGATGTGATTGCTGTCGAGGAATACCTGGATTCCATACATCGGAATAAGGGCTGCAAGAATCAGATCGGTGGGTTGAAACGAGACGATGAAACGCACAAACAGGAGGCTCGCCATGGGGAGAAAACTGGCGAGAAAAAATGCCATATGGTTGGAACGATTGACGATGATGCGCGCCACAATGGCAAGGCACATCATGGCGATGAACACGTGATTGCTGTTGTTCACCTCGTCCCAAAGCAGCCAAGGCGCAGAACCCCAAGCGGCGCTGACAAGAATGCTGACGCCGAGCAAGCGCAAGCGCCACTGTGAGAGGGTAGCGGGGTCATTGGCGCTGCGAGCGTAGAAGTGCAAGGCCAGCTGAGCGAGGCCCGCGGCAACCATAACAAGCAGGACAATTGCGATAGATCTTTCTGTACTGACCTGACCGAGGAATGGCGTCAACTTGCTGCATATTGCGGCAAAGAAGCAGACCCAAAATGGAGAACCAATGGCGCTGGTCCCAACCGCCTTGGCCGCGCGTTCGACCTGAACCTTCAGCAGACGCGGATCGGCTTGTCCTTGGCGGGCTGATGTCACTGAATGCGCCATCGCAATTTCTGCTCGCCTCGCGCGATCTCCGTAGGGATTTTCGGAACGGGTTAAATTAGCTGGAGGCCGTTAAGAATTGCTGAGAACGCCAATAGGCCACTTCCCGCCCCATAGGTGGAATGAGCGCACAACACAGCGCCGTCGAAAATTTCTTTACGAGGTGTTAATCGCCGGGGAACAGGGGCGTTAGACGATCGACGGCGGTTTTCTTCCACCGCAGGATCGGGCATGAGTCAGGCATGGCAAAGATTCGCGATCTGTTTGAGGAGCCCGAAGCCGGGGCCGCACCGGTCAAGGCCGGTCCTGGAAAGAGCTACACCGCCAAGGATATCGAAGTCCTGGAAGGGCTTGAGCCGGTGCGGCGCCGGCCCGGCATGTATATCGGCGGTACGGATGAACGGGCCCTCCACCATTTGGCCGCCGAAATCATGGACAATGCGATGGATGAGGCGGTGGCGGGCCATGCCAACCGCATCGAGATCGAACTGAAGCCCGACGATATCCTGATCGTACGCGACAATGGACGCGGAATCCCCGTCGATCCGCATCCCAAATTCAAGAACAAGTCGGCCCTTGAGATCATCATGACCACGCTGCACGCCGGAGGAAAGTTCGGCGGCAAGGTCTACGATACGTCGGGCGGACTGCACGGCGTCGGAGCCTCGGTGGTGAATGCGCTCTCGGAATGGATGGACGTGGAGGTCGCCCGCGACAGACGTTCCTACAAGCAACGCTTCGAGCGCGGGCATGCGACGACCAAGCTGAAAGACTTAGGCCCGACGCCAAATCGCCGGGGCACGCTGGTCACGTTCAAGCCGGATAGCAAAATTTTCGGCGCCGCCCATTTTTCGCCGCGCACGCTTTACCGCATGGCCCGCTCGAAGGCCTATCTCTTCCGCGGGGTGGAAATTCGTTGGAAATGCGATGCCTCGCTGTTGAAACCCGAATGGGAGATCCCGGCCGAGGACGTGCTGAAATTTCCGGGCGGCTTGTTGGATTTCCTGAAAGCTACGCTGGGCAGCGTGAAGACCGTTTCTCGCCCGTTCTTCGGGCAGATTCAGAACCGCGATGGGAAGGGGGCGGTGGAATGGGCGATTGCCTGGACGCCCGAGATCGATCCCTTTGTGAGTTCCTACTGCAATACCATTCCCACTCTGGAGGGCGGCACACACGAACAGGGCCTGCGCGGCGGTCTGACGCGCTCGCTCCGTGCTTATGGCGACCGCGTGAACAACAAGAAAACAGCTTTGATCACGCCGGACGACGTGATGGCGGGGGCCTGCGCGGTTCTCTCGATATTCATTCGCGAGCCGGAATTCCAAGGCCAGACGAAGGAAAAGCTTTCGAGCGCCGATGCGCAGAGGCTGGTGGAAAATGCCTTGCGCGATCATTTCGACCACTTCCTGTCGGAACATCCCCAGGAAGCCGATGGCCTGCTGTCCTTCGCTATCGATGCGGCCGAGGAGCGGCTGAAACGGCGCCAGGAGCGCGAAGTCAGCCGCAAGGCGGCGACCCGCAAATTGCGCTTGCCCGGCAAGCTCACCGATTGCACCCGCGAGGGCCAGAACGGGACCGAGATTTTCCTGGTCGAGGGCGATTCCGCCGGCGGCTCGGCCAAGCAAGCACGCGACCGCGCCACCCAGGCCGTGCTTCCGCTGCGCGGCAAGATCCTGAATGTCGCCAGCGCGGCCGCGGGAAAATTGCAGCAGAACCAGGAGCTGTCCGATCTCGTCCAGGCGCTTGGCTGCGGCACCAACAGCAAATATCGTGAATCCGACCTGCGCTATGAGCGCGTCATCATCATGACGGATGCCGATGTGGACGGCGCGCACATTGCGTCGCTGCTGCTGACGTTTTTTTATCGCGAGATGACCGAACTGATTGCAAACGGACATCTCTTTCTTGCCATGCCTCCACTTTATCGGCTGACCCAAGGCGCCAAGACCGCCTATGCGCGCGACGACGCGCATAAGGGAGAGCTGATCCGCGATATGTTCAAGGGCAATGCGAAGGTCGAGGTGTCGCGCTTCAAAGGCCTGGGCGAAATGATGCCGGCGCAGCTGAAGGACACCACGATGAAGCCCGGCAGCCGCACCTTGTTGCGCGTGGGGCTTGCCGAGGATGACAAAGCTGCGACGGAAGATCTGGTGGAACGGCTAATGGGCAAGAAGCCGGAACTGCGCTTTCAGTTCATCCAGGAAAATGCCGTTTTTGCCGTCAAGGATATGGATGTTTAGAACCAGGCCCGCCTTTATGGAGCGTACATATTCGCTCGCGGAAATGGCAGGGTTAAGGCCGGTTTAAGCGCAAATGCCGGCTCTTGTGAAGGCGCCGCGGGTTGACATCTCGCGCGCGATCCCTATGTTCCGGCACAATGTCAAGGCTGCGATTCGGCGCAAATGTTCCGAAGCGGCCTATTGGAGTCTAACTAACATAAGTATCGACAGTGTCGCCGGTTTGGACGCCGGCTCGAATAACGAAACGTCCCCCCGGCCGGCAGGGCCAAATCCAAGCAGCGAAGTCCGTTTCGAAGATTTGGGGCTAAGTCCTCAGCTTCTCAAAGCCGTTGCGGATTCCGGCTATACGACGCCCACTCCGATCCAGGCACGCGGCATCCCGCTGGTCCTTCAGGGCAAGGACCTCATCGGCATCGCGCAGACCGGAACCGGCAAGACTGCTTCCTTCACGCTTCCGATGATCGAGATCTTGGCGCGAGGCCGTGCCAAAGCGCGCATGCCGCGCACGCTGATTTTGGAACCGACGCGCGAGCTTGCGGCGCAGGTTGCCGAGAGCTTCGAGCGTTATGGGAAATACCACAAGCTTACGATGGCGCTCCTGATTGGCGGCGTCTCGTTCGACGATCAGGATAAGAAACTTGACCGCGGTGTCGACGTGCTGATTGCGACTCCGGGGCGCCTGCTCGACCATTTCGGTCGCGGCAAGCTGATGCTGAGCGGCGTGCAGGTCCTTGTGATCGACGAGGCAGATCGTATGCTCGACATGGGCTTCATCCCCGACGTCGAGCGCATCGCCAAGCTCACCCCTTTCACGCGGCAGACCTTGTTTTATTCCGCTACCATGCCGCCCGAAATCCAGCGTTTGACGGACCAATTCCTCCAGGCGCCCGTGCGCGTGGAAGTGTCGCGCCCTGCAACCGCCGCCACCACGATCAAGCAAATCGCCGTAACGGTGCCCGGCGGCGAGTGGTCGAAGCGCGAAAGCCTTCGCCGCCTCATTCGCGAACATGACGTCAAGAACGCCATCGTTTTCTGCAACCGCAAACGCGATGTCGACGTGCTGGCCAAATCACTGCAGAAGCACGGCTTCTCGGCGGCCCCCTTGCATGGCGATCTGGATCAATCGGTAAGGACGCGCACACTCGATGCGTTCCGCGCCGGCGAGATCGCAATACTGGTGGCCAGCGACGTCGCGGCCCGCGGCCTCGACATTCCGGCGGTGAGTCACATCTTCAATTTCGACGTCCCCTTCCAGCCTGACGATTACATCCATCGAATCGGGCGCACGGGGCGTGCAGGACGAATCGGCTATGCCTTCATGCTGGTGGGTCCGCGGGACGAAAAATCCGTCGCGGCGATCGAAAAGCTGACGGGGCTGCCCATTGAACGCCAAGTGATGGAAGGCCTGCCGGCAGAGACGCCTCGGCCTGTGCGGACTCGGGAACCGCCGCGCGGGCGTCAGCGCGGCGAGAGCCGCGGGCGGCAGCGCCATGGCCGGACCGATCACGGGACCCGTCATGAAACTGTTACATCTGCGCCGGCGGAGGAAATCGTCCCGATTCCGCACTCACCCAAACCGGAACCTGCGCCGCGCGCCGCCGCACAGAAGCCGCAGCAAGCCAAACCCGCAGAAGCGAGATCCCCCGAGCCAAGGCCGGCGGGTCACGATGCGAGCCAGTTGCCCGCCTTCCTCTTGCGGCCCATTCGGCTTCCACCCAAGCCGGCAAAAAGGCTCGCCGCCGCAGACAGCGAAAGCTAGTGTCCCGATTCCGAAATTCGCTTCATCTCTACATGGCGCTCCTGGCGAATTTCGGAATCAAAGGACACTAGCAAACCATTGAATCCTAGTGTCGTTTCGGTTCCAAAGTTCGCCAGGAGCCCGATATCGATGGTCTAGCGAACTTCGGAACCACGACACTAGGACGCCCGACCGGCGTTTTCTTGGCGGATTTCTAAGGCAAATTTCCGCCTCTTTACCCTTTGTTACCTCCCGGATCGCAATATGCCAGGCACCGCCTATTGGCGCTTACGGTGACGCACCGGGGGTTGGGGAAGGTCGTGCAAACAGACGCAACTAAGGATCGGGCCCAAGCTTTGGCGCGGGATGCGCTCGCCTGGATGAACCAGCGCAATATTCCGCCGACGCCGGAGAATTTCGAACTTTCGTACAATTTCGTCAGCGGCGAGAACGCCGAACTGAAGCGCGCGATCGAGGCATTGATCTCGAACGGATGCAAATTCGACGCGAGCGTGATGACGATTC
Source organism: Micropepsaceae bacterium (assembly GCA_035631495.1). Classification (GTDB taxonomy): domain Bacteria; phylum Pseudomonadota; class Alphaproteobacteria; order Micropepsales; family Micropepsaceae; genus CAIYRG01. The sequence goes on along the minus strand of DASQIQ010000416.1, from coordinate 3,590 downwards.
TCCATCAGCGCTATTTCCGTACGCCCAAGCAAGACGATGCGGTGACCGAACTCGGCGAGAAGATCACCACCGAATTGGATTCGGTTTTGCACATATTGGAAACCGCAGGCCGCGACCATTCGGCCTATGGCAAGACCTTGTCCCACGCCTCGGGAGAACTCGGCGGCGCCAAGCTCGGCGACGCTGCGATCAAGAATCTCATCGATCAGGTGATCGGCGCCACGCGCGCGATGGAAGCCCGATCCAAGACGCTGGAGCTGCAGCTTCAGACTTCATCGCGGGAAGTGAACGACCTGCGAGATCGGCTGGAATCGGTGCGGCGCGAGAGCCTCACCGATCAGTTGACCGGGATACCAAACCGCAAAGCCTTTGATAAGGCGCTGCGAGAGAGCATCGAGAGCTCGATCGAAACAGGTGAGCCGCTGTCGCTTGTGATGTGCGACATCGATCATTTCAAGACCTTCAACGACACCTGGGGGCATCAGACCGGCGATCAGGTGCTTCGCCTGGTTGCAAATTGTCTATCCGAGAACGTCAAGGGGCGCGACACCGCGGCTCGCTACGGCGGCGAAGAATTTGTCGTCATCCTGCCGCAGACCGAACTCACCGGCGCCGTCAATCTCGCCAATCAGATCCGCCACAAAGTGGAATCGAAGAAGCTGGTCAAGAAATCCACCGGCGACATCCTGGGGGTCATCACGATATCGGCAGGCGTGACGCAATATGACGCCAACGAGAGCGCCGTCGAATTCCTGCGCCGCGCCGACATATGTCTCTACGCAGCCAAGCGCAGCGGCCGAAACTGTGTCGTCAGCGAGGCGGACGAGAATACGCTCCAAGGCGCTGCAGACACCGCCGCGGCATAAGAGCACGTTCTTCTCATATGGAACCGTCTACGTTGCGCGCGGGCGAGGCGATCCGCCAGGCGCGCCGCGAAGAGCGATGCGGTGACATCGGTCGAGCGGCGCAACGAAGCGGGCGCCCGCCCGCGCGCAACCCTTTGGGGCGGAGGGCTTTTGCGTCGCGGGTTCGTCGAAGGGCTCGACCGTAGTGCGCGCTACGCTCTTCGCCCTTCTCCTGCCCGCGCTGAAAAATCCCCTCGGCGTAGGCGTTTCCACATGAGAAAAACGCGCTCTGACTTATTCGTCTTCCTTTTTCGCGGGCTCGATCAGCACCGACTCACCGCAGCCGCAGGCTTCCTTCTGGTTCGGATTGCTGAATACGAAGCGTGACGAAAGTCTGTCCCGCTTGAAATCCATCTCCGTGCCGATCAGGAACATCACGGCCTTGGGGTCGATGAGGATGCGCACACCCTTGTCCTCGATGACCTCATCGAATGGATTTTTCGTCTCGGCGTAATCCATCGTGTAGCTCATGCCGGCGCAGCCGCCATTCTTGACGCCGACCCGAACACCGACATAGCGGCCGTCGGATTTTTCCATGATGTCGCGGATACGCGCCGCCGCTGCGTCCGTAAGCCGGATCACTTTGGGGCGTTCGCGCCGGGGACGGGTCGTCGTCACTGTTGCTGTTGTCACGGTTACACTCGCTCTCACTCAGAACATGTTCAATTCTAGCTTTGCTTCTTCCGACATGCGATCCGGCGTCCAGGGAGGATCGAACGTCATATTCACCGTGACCTCGCCGATACCGGGCACCGTCAGCAGCGCATCCTTGACCATACCGGGCATCTCGCCCGCCACCGGACAGCCCGGCGCGGTCAACGTCATGTCGACGGTAACGTCCTTGTTGTCGGCGACATCCACCTTATAGATAAGACCGAGTTCATAAATGTCGACCGGTATCTCCGGGTCATAGACCGTTTTTAGGGCCGCGATCAGCACGTTTCCGAACGCTTCCAGCTCCTCGGGCGGCAAGGCCGACGCCGGGGCGGAACCTTGCGTGTCCGCCGCTTGGGTCTCGGGCTTGGTTTGGACGTCTTCGCTCATTCCGTCCTCGCCACGCCTTCGTTTTCCAGCGCCGCTTTCATCGCGTGCCAAGCCAGCGTTGCGCATTTGACCCGCATGGGAAAAGCAGAGACGCCGGCCATGACCTCCAAGAGCTCCCGATCATCGCCATTAAGTCCGCCGGCCTTCTCGCCCTTCACCATGTCGAGAAAGCCGCCCATCAATTTCTCCGCCTCCTCGATTGTGCGGCCCTTCAGCATATCGGTCATCAGCGAGGCGGACGCCACCGATATGGCACAGCCGCGCCCTTCGAAGCTTACATCGGCGATTCGCCCCTGATCGTCCACTTGCAGATAGACCTTCACGCGGTCGCCACAGAGCGGATTGTGCCCTTCGGCCACGTGATTGGCCGCACCCAGCGCGCCGAAATGGCGCGGATGCCGGGAATGATCCAGGATGATTTCCTGATAGAGTTCGCGCAAATTCTCGTCCATCAACCGAACACCTTTCGCGCCTCGCCGACCGCGGCAATCAGCGCGTCCACTTCTCCTGGCGTGTTGTAGAGCGCGAAAGACGCACGCGCCGTGCCCGCGACGTTGAACCGCTCCATCAAAGGCTGGGCGCAATGATGGCCGCCGCGGACGGCGACGCCTTCGCGGTCGAGGATCGTGGCCAGATCATGCGCATGGATGCCGATCGCCTCGAACGAGATGATCGGCCCCTTGTCATGGGCCTCGCCGATGATCCTGATGCCATTCAGCTCTTTCAGACGACGCGTCGCGGCGCGCGCAAGCGCCATCTCATGCGCGGCGGCCCGTTCACGCCCGACCCTGTCGAGATAATCGAGCGCGGCAGCCAAACCAACCGTCTGCACGATGGGCGGCGTACCGGCTTCGAAGCGCATGGGCGCGTCGGCATAGGTGACATTGCCGCGCGTCACCTCGCGGATCATTTCGCCCCCGCCTTGATAAGGGCGCATGGTCTTCAGATGCGCCCGCTTGGCGTAGAGCGCCCCGATGCCGGTCGGCCCGTACAGCTTGTGGCCGGTGAGCGCATAGAAATCGACATCCAGGTCCTGGACGTCGACGGTTCCGTGCACCGCGCCTTGGCAGCCGTCGGCCAGAACCGGAACGCCCTTGGCGTGGGCAAGGCGCACGATTTCACGAAGCGCCGTCTTGGTGCCCAGCACATTGGACATATGCGAGATGGCGACGAGCTTGGTACGCGGCGTGATCGCGCGGCCGACATCGGCGGGGTCCAATTCGCCGGAATCGGAAACATCCACCCATTTCAGCACGGCGCCTTGGCGTTCGCGCAGGAAATGCCAGGGCACGATGTTGGAATGATGCTCCATGATGCTGAGCACAATCTCATCGCCCGGCTCGATGCGGGGCGCGAGAAAGGCCGCGGCAACCAGATTGATCGCCTCCGTGCCACCCTTGGTGAAGATGATCTCGTCCTCGCGCGCCGCATTGAGGAAACGCTGCACACGGCGGCGCGCCTCTTCGTAGCGTTCGGTCGCGGCGCCGGAAAGATAGTGCACCCCACGATGCACATTGGCGTATTCGCTGGTGGCGAACCGCGCCATCGCGTCGAGGACCTGCCGCGGCTTCTGGGCGGAGGCTGCATTGTCGAGATAGACGAGTGGCTTACCATAGACCTCGCGGGACAGAATCTCGAAGT
>DASQIQ010000415.1:0-7341 GCA_035631495.1 Micropepsaceae bacterium | reverse complement strand
ACTGTCGAGGTCCGGTCCGCGGAATTTTGCGGTGCGCTGGAACGATCCGTCCTTGTTGAGCACGACGCCTTTGCCGACAAGCGCGACCCACGGCAGGAAATCGGCGAGGCGTTGGGATTTGTGGCGATATTCGGAGAGGTTCAGCATGGGATGAACCTCACGCGGCCAAATGCGACGGGTAGCGCAGATGCCGGCGCACCACGTCCACGAAATCGGGATCGCGCTTCGCGGCCCATACCGCCGCCAGATGGCCGATGAGCCAGAGCACCGCGCCGACGATCCAGAGCCGGAGACCCAGTCCGACGGCGGCCGCCAGCGTCCCGTTCAGGATGGCAACCGAGCGCGGCGCGCCACCCAACAGAATCGCTTCTGTCAGCGCGCGATGGACAGGCGCGTAGAATCCGGGCACGGGTTCGTCGGTGAGCATCAAACGAGCGCTCCGCCGCCGAACTGGAAGAAGGTCAGGAAGAAGCTCGAGGCGGCGAACGCGATCGACAGGCCGAACACGATCTGGATCAGCCTGCGAAAGCCGCCCGAGGTTTCGCCGAAGGCGAGGGTCAGGCCGGTCACGATGATGATGATCACCGACACGACCTTGGCGACCGGACCCTGGATGCTGTCGAGAATTTGCGAGAGCGGCTGCTCCCACGGCATGTTGGTGCCGGCGGCATAGGCCGGTGCCGTAACAAGAACAGCGCTCGCAAAAATCGCGGCATGAAGCAGATGCGCGCGGATGCGATTGAAATACAAAATCATGCGGAGTCTCCTGCTGGGGTGAGGTGGTAGTCGCCGGTAGGCCCAAGGCCTTCGACCTGCGCCAGTTCTGCGAGATGACGGGCGGAACCGCGGCCCGCGAGAACTGCAATCACGTCGATGGTCTCGGCGATGAGTGCGCGCGGCACGGTGACGACGGCTTCCTGGATCAGTTGTTCGAGCCGGCGCAGCGCGCCGATGGCGGAGCCCGCGTGCAGCGTGCCGACGCCGCCGGGATGACCCGTGCCCCAGGCTTTCAGAAGATCGAGGGCTTCCGCGCCGCGTACTTCGCCAATGGGAATGCGATCAGGCCGCAGGCGCAGCGACGAACGCACGAGGTCTGACAGCGATGCCGCGCCGTCCTTCGTGCGCAATGCGACCAGATTCGGCGCCGCGCATTGCAGCTCGCGCGTATCTTCGATCAGCACGATGCGGTCCGAGGTCTTGGCCATCTCGGCAAGAAGCGCGTTGACCAGAGTCGTCTTGCCAGTGGACGTACCGCCCGCAACGAGCACGTTCTTGCGGTCGGCAACCGCGATCCGGAGCAAATCCGCCTGGAGAGCGGTCATGATTCCGGCTTCGACGTAATTGCCGAGTGTGAACACGGCGACAGCCGGGCGGCGGATGGCGAAGCACGGCGCCGTCACGACCGGCGGGATGAGACCTTCGAAGCGCTCGCCGGTCTCGGGCAATTCGGCGGAGACGCGCGGGGCACCCGCGTGCACCTCGACACCGACGTGATGCGCGACCAGCCGGACGATCCGTTCCGCATCGCTAAATGGAATACGCACATTCGTGTCTTCGAGACCGCCGGACAGACGATCAACCCATAGGCGCCCATCCGGATTGAGCATCACTTCCACGATCGAGGAGTCTTCGAGAAATCCTGCGATGGCCGGACCGAGCGCGGTGCGCAGCATGCGTGTGCTGCGGGTTCTGGTCTCGGACCGGAAGGATTGCGTGTTCACGCTGGACCCCAAATTTGCGACGCGAAAATCGCGTCTTCGATGGGGTCGAGTAAAAAGAGCAGCGTTTAGACGAAGGCAACAGCCACGTTGTTGTCGTCGTAGTGTAGCGTGGAGAGACAAGAAAGCGGCGAGCTGGAAATTGGCTGCGCGCGAGTCCGCCGCGCGCAAAAGCGGTTTGTCAGATGACGCTGTGATTGGTGTTCGTGCGCTGGCGTGATGCGGCGCGGACTGGCGGAGAAGTCGGTCAGTCGTTCGCTTCGGGTGTCGCGGCAGAAGCCTCAATCTCACGGGTGATTTCGTCGAGGAGACTGGTGCCGTGGCTGAGGCGGCGGCCGACCGCCTCGATAAATCCTTGATAGCGTTCTCGGCCCTTGGCCTGCGCTGCCTTTTGCGCGGTATCGGGCAGCGGCGGTGTGTGGGTGAGCCAGAAGCGGATGAACAGCGCCAGCGTCTCGTTGGTGATGGCGGAATGACGTTCCAAGCGCTCAATAGCGCGCGTCATGCGATCGAGTCGCTGGGCGAGCGCGGCTTCAAGCCGGTCGGCGCCGTCCGGCGACAGAAACGAGTCCAGCGCGGTCTCCACGATCTGCACGCGCGACACGCGCTTGGCGGTTGCGTAGTCATCCAACCGAGCCGCGAGCTCATTGGGCAAGCGGAATGTGTGCTTGCCCCGCATGAATCACATCCCGAGATGATCGGCGGGATCGAGTGGTGTCTGACGAACGGAGTTGCGGATCTGTTGATCAAAGCTCGGTTGCACCGGGGGCCCGGTGTCGTCACTGTCGTCTCCCAGATCGAACTCCTGAACCGGGTTTGGCGGAGCGGGTGCGATGTCTTCGTGCTCGGGCAATTCCGGTTCGCGTCTCAGACCGCCATTGGCGGCGTCGGCTTCGGCCTCTGCTGTGGGGGCTGCGATGAGGTTCGTCCAGGGGCTAGCCGTCGGCTTTTTGGGCAAAGACGGCTTGGGCGGCGACGTGGCAACTGACGATAGTTGGGGCGGAGGAAGTATTCGTTCTTTGAGGCGCCGATCTTGATAGTAGCGGACCTTTTTGGCGCGGATCGGTGGACAGCCCGAGACCAGGACAATCTCATCGGACGTTGGTAGCTGCATGATCTCGCCAGCCGTGAGCAGCGGCCGTGCCGTTTCCTGTCGCGATACCATCAAATGACCGAGCCACGGACTGAGACGATGACCGGCATAGTTCTTCATCGCGCGCAATTCGGTTGCGATGCCGAGTGCGTCAGAGACCCGCTTCGCGGTGCGCTCGTCATTCGTCGCGAAGCTCACCCGAACATGGCAATTGTCGAGGATGGAATTGTTCTGCCCGTAGGCCTTTTCGATCTGATTGAGCGACTGCGCGATGAGGAAGGATTTGAGGCCGTAACCCGCCATGAACGCCAAGGCGCTCTCGAAGAAATCCAATCTTCCCAAAGCCGGGAATTCGTCGAGCATCAGAAGCAGCCGGTGCTTGCGTTGCTTGGAGTCCAATTCTTCCGTCAGGCGCCGACCGATTTGGTTCAGGATCAGCCGGATCAATGGCTTCGTTCTGGAAATATCGGACGGCGGCACGACCAGGTAAAGCGTGACTGGTCTGTCGCTTTCCACCAAATCTTCGATGCGCCAGTCGCATTGTCGCGTGATCTTCGCCACGACAGGATCGCGATAGAGACCGAGAAAGCTCATGGCCGTGGAGAGCACGCCGGATCGCTCGTTCTCTGATTTGTTAAGCAATTCGCGTGCGGCGCTGGCAACGACGGGATGAACATGTCCCTTGCCCAGATGCGGTGTGTTCATCATCGCCCACAGGGTCTTCTCGATGGTGCGCCTTGGGTCCGACAGGAAGTTGGCAACGCCGGCCAGCGTCTTGTCCTCCTCTGCGTAGAGGACGTGGAGGATTGTGCCGACAAGCAATGCGTGACTGGTCTTTTCCCAATGGTTTCGTCGCTCGAGCGCACCTTCGGGGTCGACCAGGACATCCGCAATGTTTTGGACGTCGCGCACTTCGCGCTCGCCGCGGCGCACTTCCATCAACGGATTGTACGCTGCACTCGCCGCATTTGTCGGATCGAACAGCAACGCGCGCCCGAACCGAGCGCGCCAGCCTGCGGTCAGTGTCCAGTTTTCGCCTTTGATGTCATGCACGATGGCTGAGCCCGGCCAGGTCAACAGAGTCGGAACGACAAGGCCGACGCCTTTGCCAGATCTGGTCGGCGCAAAACACAACACATGCTCCGGACCTTCATGGCGCAGATAGTTGCCATGCCATAGGCCGAGCATCACGCCATCGGGATGCAGTAAGTCCGCGGAACGGATTTCGGAATCGGTCGCCCAGCGTGCCGAACCATAGGTGATAGCATGTTTGGCCTCGCGGGCCCGCCAAACTGACATGGCGATCGCGACGGCAAAAGCGGCAACGCCGCCCGTGCCCGCAATGTATCCGCCTTCAACAAAAATGTCATGCGCATAGGCATCGAACGAAAACCACCACCAGAAGAAGGCGGGTGGCGGGTAGAAGGGCCAGCCGAAAAGTGTGAACCATGACGGACCGAGTTCGGGCTGGAAGGCGAGTTTCCAGGCCGTCCATTCCGTCGCTCCCCACACGAACGCGAGAACGACGAAACAGACGATGATGACTTGGCCCCAGAGGATCTTGGTCGCGGACATAACGGCGAACGATCAATCGCACCTGTAGGGCGGGCTCAAGCGCAAATGACGAAGAGGCGCGGTGTGGGTGTCTATAGCGTGGAGATCGGATAGGTTGCCGGTAGTCTCAATGAAAATTCCTTGTCTTCAGCCGCAGGGCGCCGGGGTCGCGCGGATCGGGCAGCATTTCACCCCGGAAATTGTCGCCGCGTCCATGCGGGAAGTTGACCGTCTCCTGTTCGCCGATGGCGGCGAGCCGTTCGGTCAAATCGATCAGCCAGTCTGCCACGATATGCACCACCAGACCTTCACGCTGCACCCTCCCTTCGACCGCGAGCATGTTGGCGGTGAGGACTGTTCGGCGTTGCCGCTCATACAAATCGGCCCACACCACCAGATTGGCAATGCCGGTCTCATCCTCGATGGTGATGAAGGTGACACCCTTGGCAGTGCCGGGGCGCTGGCGCACTAAGACCAGGCCCGCCACCTTGATACGGCGACGGTCGGGACGCGCGTTAGCCTCAGCGCAACTCAGAATCCTGTCTTGTGAAAGCTCGTATCGTAGGAAGCTCACGGGATGACGGCGCAGAGTAAGGCCGACATGGCCATAGTCCTCGATCACTTCGGGATGAAGCCGGGCCAGCGCCAAGGCAGGCGCGAACAGATCGCGCCGCCCGGCGCACCGCAGAACGGGTCCTCGCATCCGCGCCAGGATTCCGGCGGCGAAGAGTGACGCCACCGCCCCGTCCAAGGCGCCGTGCCCGCCGCCCGCCACTTCGTGCAGGGCTCCCAGCGCCAGACCGCCGGCGGGAAGGCACGCGTCGATCTCCGGCACCCCGAACGGCAATATCCAAATGCCGCTCGGCGGCGCGCAGACTGGTTTGAAATCTTGCCCATCGCGTCGCTTCTTACTGCGCTCTCAATGTAATAGTTGTTGCATTTCTACAAGCGCCGACATAGTGCTGCAACAGGTATTACATGCCACAACGCCGAAACAACGATTGGATCCTGCTTCTCGCCCAGCTCCCCACTGCGCCATCGAGCGCGCGGGTCTCGCTCTGGCGGCGATTGCGCGCCTCCGGCGCTGCCAGCCTTGCGAATGGCGCATGGGCGCTACCGGCAAGCAAGGCGCATGACGCCTTGCTTGAGAAGCTTGCTGCATCAACCCGCGAGCAAGGCGGTGCTGCCACCGTCTTTCACGGCGGAGTATCCAAAGAGCAACAGCGCCAGATCATCGCCCGCTTCGCTGCTGATCGTGCGCGCGAGTACGCGGAGTTTGCCGACCGCTCCCGAGCATTTCTCGATGAGATTAAGAAAGAAAGGCGCCTCGGCAAGTTCACTTTCGCGGAACTGGAAGAGATCGACGATGACTTCGCCAAGCTCTCATCCTGGCTCGGCAAGATCGAAGCGCGAGACTTCTTTTCCGGCAAGGCACTAAAGGATGCGCGTGCACGGCTATCCGCGTGCGAAACCGCGAGAGCGGCTTTCGCCGAATCTGTCTATGAGCATGAGGGCATCGAGGAAGAATTTCAGGAAACCACCCCGAAAAGGCGGAAGGCATGATGCGCAAGATTCACCGCTGGCTGAGTACCTGCGCCATCTTCTTCCTGCTGTTCGTTGCGGCGACCGGTGTAATTCTGCAGATACAGAAGATCAGCGGTGGCGATGAAGATGACCCGGACAATATCCATGTGTCCGACGCGCTCGCCACGACAACGCCGCCAACTCTCTATTCGGCGATGCTTGACCGCACTTTGGCGCGGGCGCGGGAGCGCGCGCCGGGCAAACCCATAGTGTCGATCACTTTGCGCATGGGAGAGCAGCCACAGGGCATCGTGGTGCTCGCCGGAGACCCCGGACGCAAGATTACGGTCGCTGCGCGCAACGGTCAGGTACTGACGGATGAGTCCTATGAAGCGGAGTCTCTAATAATGCGTATTCACGACGGTGAAATCTTTGGGGATACGGGTGTTGTGCTGGGGGTGCTGTGGGGATCGGCTCTCGTTATTCTCTGCATCACGGGCTTCGTTGTCTATTTCGACTTGTATCGTCGTCGCGCAAAGCTGCGTGGCAAATGGCAGATATTCTGGGCGATCCTGCTCTTGCTCGTTCCGCTTCTTTTCTTCTCCGCGAACAAGGCGCAGGCGGACGACCAACCTGCTGGGTACGGCCCGCTCACCGGAAACATCCTTCTTACCGGCAATGCATCAACCATCGACCGTCCGTTGCCGTCGCTCAATGAGAAGCTGACACTGGACTACGCGCTGCCGGAAGGACAAGTGCTCGATCTGCGCGTGGAAAACTATTACGAGGGCAGTTTCAATCAGAACCCACCCGGTGTGCTGGGTCACCATATCAACGAGCACAAATTTGAGATTCAGGCGACCTATACCCATCCCATCGATTCGATTTTCTCGGTATCGGCGGCGATTCTCCACCATGAGAACTTCACGTTCCAGGACAATTATGAATGGGCCATCGGCACCGTCACCGCTGCTATTCCGCTAGGCGATGCTGTGACCCTCACCACCAATCTCTCGCTTGAGAAGCGGCTGAGTGGTGGTAGGTTTTTCTATGATACGGCGACGACGCTGGACTATCGGTTCGCGCCAAAATGGACCTTCGAGGCGGCCTTTCACCGCTACGAGAATTTTGGCGAACTTGATCCTGAACCGACCCAAAAATTGGAATACGAGATTGGCGTGATCCGGCAGCTCGCGACCAATCAAACGGTCGCACTCTCCTTCTTTCGCCACGAACAATTCGGCGCGCCCAACGACCAATTCTCGTTTGTGAAACTCAAATATGGATATTCCTTCTAGTCTGGCAACAGGACTTCCGATGCCACTGCATTGACGGGAAGCGATGTCAGCCCGTTGATCTTGTATCAGCGCCAAAGGCCGCGGGCCGCGTTCAAATTAATGCGGGTAACGCCGAATCGCTTGGTATTGCAGTCATCTACGAAAAGTGGGAGCG
>DASQIQ010000414.1:0-7390 GCA_035631495.1 Micropepsaceae bacterium | reverse complement strand
CCTCATCCCGAGCGCCGGGCAGGCAAGGGGCTCTCTATCCTGCTGGCCGAGGACAATCCCGTGAATGCGCTGCTCGCGCGCGAATTGTTGCGCCGGCGGGGCCATGTGGTGCGGGAAGTGACGACGGGCGAAGCCGCGGTTGCCGCCTGCGCCGCGGAGCGTTTCGATCTGGTCCTTATGGATCTACACATGCCGGGCCTGGACGGGATCGAGGCGACATTGCGTATTCGCAGCGCGGAGTGCGAAGATGGCGCAAAGCCGGTGCCGATCTTCGCGCTTACCGCAGATGCGCTGGAGACCGGGCGCAAAGCATGTCTGGATGCCGGGATGGACGGCTTCTTCACCAAGCCGGTCGATCCGGCCGAGCTCGATGCCGTCCTTGCCACGATCACGCCGCCGGCCATTCTGGCCGCCGAGTGATGGACGAAAGCGCCTTTTCGCGCGTTTTGCGGCTATGATCATTTTTGCTTCGAAGTGGGATTGCCTATGAGCGCGTCCGCGAGTCTGGAATCCGGCAGCCGGTTTGACGCCTGGCGCCTCTATTTCCGTCCGCGGGTGGCGACCATGCTGCTGCTGGGTTTTTCTTCCGGCCTGCCCTTCCTGCTGACCGGCAATACGCTGAGCTATTGGTTGCGCGATTCCGGCACTTCGCTCACCGCGATCGGATTTCTATCCTGGGTCGGTTTGGCTTATTCGCTAAAACCATTATGGGCGCCTTTGATAGATCGCGTGGACGCGCCCCTGTTCGGGGGACTCGGCCGGCGGCGCGGCTGGATGTTCGCCGCCCAGACCGTCGTCTGTCTCGGGCTCATTGCGATGTCTCTGATCGGACCCGGCGGAGGACTGCTTGCGCTTGGGGCCTGCGCTTTGGTGGTGGCTTTTGGTTCTTCGACGCAAGATATCGTAGTCGATGCCTGGCGCATCGAAGTGGCGGACAACGGCAATGAGCTCGGGCTTCTTTCCTCGGCCTATCAGCTTGGCTATCGCGCCGCGCTACTCCTGACCGATGCGCTGATCCTCATCTCGGCCAATCATCTGGGCTGGCAGATTTCCTATGCCGTGATGGCAGCTCTTATGGGGGTGGGATTCTACGCGACCTGGAAAGCGACGGAACCCAGACGCGAAGTTCCGGTGGGGAGCGAACTCGCTCTGCCGCTGTGGACGTTGCGTGGGTTTTTCGATGCGGTGATCGGCCCGTTCACTCAATTCTTTCGCACGCATCGCTGGCTCGGGCTGTTGATGCTCGCCGTGATCAGCCTCTACCAGGTTCCCAATTTCGTTTCGGGTCCGATGACCAATACGTTCTATCACGACCTCGGTCTGTCGAAGGATGCGGTCGGCGGCATACGTGCTTCGGTCGGGTTTATTTTTACGCTTCTAGGAATTGCGGCAGGCGGGATCAGCGCCGCGCGTTTCGGCTATATGAGGACGCTGGTCGCAGGAATTCTGTTTGAAGCCGTGGCGGTCGCCGCTTTCGTTCCGCTGGCCTATTCGGGCGGCGATATCAAAATCTTTGCTGCCGTCATGGCGGTGGACAGTTTCGGGCTCAGTTTCGCCGGTGTCGCGCTCGTTACTTACATGTCGAGTCTGACCAGCCTCGGCTACACCGCCACTCAATATGCGCTGCTGTCGTCGGCCTATGCGTATCTGGGCAAAATTCTCAAAGGCTTCTCCGGCGAGGTGGTTGACACACTCTCTCATGGCAACAGTTTGATGGATGCCTATGCCATCTTTTTTGCCGGCGCCGCCGCTATCGGTCTGCCGGCATTGATTCTTTGCCTCTTCCTTGTGCGCGCCCAACCAACCTTGCGAGATCGTTAAGGGGAACCTCGAATTTGTCTGCAACCTGAAAGTGACTGGGCGCGGTTTCCCGCATCGTGATAGATTGGCTATAATCAACAGATGTGGGAACATCGTCTGCCGTTCCCGCGCACATGCTCTGCCGGGGCGGGATGGTCCTGGTCCTTTGCCTGCCGTTTGGAGAATCGCATGGGCCCCGCGCGACGCGTCAAATTGCGATTTGCCATCGTCAGCCGCCGATGGGGATTCCCTGGGCGACGGCCACGCTTCGGCCAGCGCGTAGCCACGCCGCCGGCGCTAGCTCAAGAGAACGTGGCCGCGTTGGTCAATGTTCATGAGGCCGTCTCCGCGCCGGCCCATCCTCACACTTGGCCGGTTCTGGCGACTCACGGCTCGCTCGAAGTGCGCATCGCCGAATCCGATTACGAGATCGAAGCGGCGCAACGCCTGCGCTATCGGATTTTCTACGAAGAGATGTCCGCAATTCCGACGCCGCGGATGCGTGCGGAACAGCGCGACTTCGACCGGCATGACGAGTTTTGCGATCATATGCTCGTGGTCGATCGCGACGTGCTGGACGCGAATGGCGAGCCGGCCGTGGTCGGGACGTACCGACTGTTGCGCGGCGAAGTCGCCGCCGTTCACGGGGGCTATTACACCTCGGCGGAATACGATCTCACGCCGATGCTGAAGAGTAACGCCCCCGGCACGCGTTATCTCGAGCTTGGACGCTCCTGCGTGCTCAAGAGCTATCGCGCCAAAGCGATCACCATGCAGCTCTTATGGCGCGGCATTATCGTTTATCTCGACCGCTATGCCGTCGATGTCATGTTCGGCTGCGGCTCGCTGCCCGGAACCGACCCCGACGCGCTGAAACTCCCGCTGTCCTATCTGCACCATTTCCACAGCACGCCCGACGGTCAGCGCATGTCCGCGCGGCCCGAGCTTTACGTCTCGATGAACCGCATGGCGAAGGCGGACATCGATCCCAAAGACGCGCTCCGCACGCTGCCTCCGCTGGTCAAGGGCTACGTCCGCGCGGGGTCCTTCATCGGCGACGGCGCCGTGATCGACCGGCAGTTCGGCACCACCGATGTGCTGATCTATTTCCCGGTGTCGAACATCGATCAGCGCTGGCGCAGCAGGTTCGGCCGCGCCTGAACGGCTCCGGCTTGGCGGACAATACGCCGTCAGCGGCGCAGGCTGAACCAGCCGACGCCGCCAATGACCAGAAGCGTTCCGATTACGCCCAGCATGGTCAGCCTCTCGCCGAGGATGAGCGCGGCAAGCAGAATCGTTGAAACCGGACTAAGGATTCCAATCGTGGCGTTCGCTTGCGCCGAGATGCGATGCAGCGCCGCGTTCATGAAGAAAGTCGGCAGCACCGTTGCACCGATGGCGACGAGGACCGAATAGAACAACAATGGCCCGGTGACCAGAAGATCGCGAAAATGATGGCCGGCGAAAAATTGCGCGAAAGCGGCCAGGCTCGCCCCCGTCATGGCGATACAGGTGAAAAGCCGCGGCCCCATGTCGTCGATCGCGTCCTTGGCCAGCAATTGATAGAGCGCGAAGGCGATGGCGGCGATCATCACGAAGCCGGCGCCCACGGCGACGTCCGGTCCCTCCAGCGAGAATGTCTCGCCGAAGATCATAATCAAGCCCGCATAGCTGACGCCCAGCGCAATCAGGGTGCGCGCCCGCACGGGCTGCCGGAAGAACATCGCGCCGAACAGCACGACGAACATGGGATAGGTGAGCAGGATGAGACGCTCGAATTGCGCGGAGATGTATTGCAGCCCAAGGAAATCGGTGTAGCTCGCTACCCACATGCCCAACATGCCGATCAAAGCGGCACGAATCGTCCGGCCCATCGAAGGCAATGCCGCAAGCTTGTGCCGTCGCCCCTGCACCGCCAGAAATCCGATGCCGAGGTAAAACGGCAGCGAGAAACCCATGCGCAAGGCCAGCAGCGTCTCGGGATCGACGTCCAGCGCATAGGCGAGCTTGACGATCACCGCCTTGATCGAGAACAGAATCGCGCCGGTGGCCGCCAAGAGATAACCGATTGAGGTTTGCCGCCGCTCGGACGTGGCCGCCGCATTCAGAATGGGTTCGGCGTCCAATCGGTGCTACTTCGCGGTGGCGCGCGGATGGGCGGCCTCGTAAACGGCCAACACGCGCGCGCCTTCGACTTCGGTATATTTCTGCGTCGTCGATAGCGAGGCGTGGCCCAGAAGCTCCTGCACCGCGCGCAGATCGCCGCCATTCTGCAACAAATGCGTGGCAAAGGAATGCCGCAGCGCATGGGGCGTGGCGCTGGCGGGCAGACCGAGCCGGCCGCGCAGATTCTGCATCAAGCCTTGCGCTTCGCGCGGGCTCATCGCTTTGCCGCGCCGCGAGACAAAGAGGGGGCCGGCGCGTCCCCCATCGAACGGGCAGGTTCGCGCATATTGCTCCACCGCTTCGCGCACGGCGGCGAGCACGGGCACGGCGCGTTCCTTGTTCCCCTTGCCGATGATGGTAAGGGTCTGGCCCAAGGGCACATCGCCGCGCTTGAGGCTGAGAGCCTCGGAGATACGCAAGCCTGTGCCGTAAAGCAGCGTCAACAGCGCCGCATTGCGCGCCGCGATCCAAGGCTCGTCCTCTTGCCCGGCTTCGGCAATGGCGCGCACGGCGTCCGCCTCGCTCAAGGGACGCGGCAAGGTGCGTGGAAGCTTGGGACTGCGCACGCTACGGAGCGCCGCACCGTCGGCAAGGTTCTCGCGTTCGAGGTAGCGGTAGAACGAGCGCAGCCCGGCGAGCGCGCGCTGCACGCCGCGCGCACCCAGTTTCTCCGCGCGGCGTTGGGTCAGAAAGGCGCGGATATCGGCAGCCCGCAGGGCCCGCAACGCGGCAAGGTTGACCGGTCCGCCGCGGTGAAACACGAGGAAATCGAGAAAGCGCCGCACATCGTCGCCATAGGCGCGCAACGTGTGCCCGCTCATGCGCCGTTCATGCGCCAGGCTCGCAAGCCAGGCATGGGTCAGTTCATCCACATTGCGAGCCATCGAACGCCTTAGGTTTGACCGGACTGTCCAAGGTCCCGCTTGACCGGATCAAAGCGAACGCGAAACTAGCTGATCCCGAACGAGGGATGAAGGAAATCGCGTGCAGCCTGCCGCTTCGATCACAGTTTCGCATCCCGTGGAAGCTCACGCCGCGGTGCTCCTGCCCTTGCCGTTGCCTGCCCCCTACGATTACGCGCTTCCCGCCGGCATCGTGCCCAAGCGCGGCATGCTGGTTCGCGCGCCTTTGGGTAGCCGGGAGCTGATCGGCGTCGTGTGGGGCAAGCCCCAAGGCGGGGTCGCGCTGGAAAAGCTGCGCATTGCGCAAGCACTGGACAATTTTCGCCTGCCGGCCGCTTTGTGCGATTTCATCGACTGGGTGGCGCGTTACACATTCTCCCCGCCCGGCGCGGTGCTGGCGCAAGCCTTACGGGTGCGCGGCGTCTTCGATCCGGAGGTGCCCCGCCGCGCGCTGGCACTGGGAAAGACGCCGCCGGCGCGCATGACGCCTGCCCGCGAACGCGTGCTCAAGCTGATGCAGGATGGCCTCGCGCGCAGCGTCCCAGCAATCGCCGAAGAGGCCAATGTCGGTTCTGGCGTGGTCAAGGGTCTTGCCGATGCCGGCGCGCTGAAATGGGTAGCGCTGCCCGAATTCGATTCCTGCCCCGAGCCCGATCACTCCTTCGATGCGGTCAAACTCAGCCCCGATCAGCTGCGTGCCGCGGAGCATTTGCGCGATGCGGTGAAGAAGCGCGAATTTTCCGTAGCCTTGCTCGACGGTGTCACCGGTTCGGGCAAGACCGAGGCTTATTTCGAAGCTGTCGCCGAAGCGCTCGCCGAAGGGCGGCAGGCCCTCGTGCTCCTGCCCGAGATCGCGCTGACGGTGCAGTTCCTCGACCGCTTCGCCACGCGCTTCGGCTGCCGTCCGCTGGAATGGCATTCCGATTTGTCGTTGCGCGAACGCAAGCGCGTCTATCGTGCCGTCATGAGCGGTGAGGCCCGTGTCATCGTGGGCGCGCGCTCGGCTTTATTCCTCCCCTTTCCAAAGCTTGGCCTTATCGTCGTCGATGAAGAGCACGAACACGCCTACAAACAAGAGGAGGGCGTCATCTATCACGCGCGCGACATGGCGGTGGTGCGTGCGCGTTTGGAGAACTGCGCCATTGTGCTGGCCTCCGCCACCCCGTCGCTGGAGACCTATGTCAACGCCAGGAGCGGCCGCTACGCCTGGCTGAAGCTTGCGCATCGTCATGGCGCGGCCGAGATGCCCGAGGTGCGCCTCATCGATATGCGGGCCGAGCAGAGCGAGCCCGGGCAATTCCTTTCACCGCCTTTGCGCACGGCGCTTGATGCGACCTTGCGCGCGGGCGAGCAGGCGCTCCTCTTCCTCAATCGACGCGGCTATGCGCCGCTGACGGTTTGCACCCAATGCGGGCACAAGGAAACCTGCCGCAATTGCTCGGCCTGGATGGTCGAACATCGCTACCGCAAGCGGTTGGTGTGCCACCATTGCGCCTATGAAACGGCGATCCCCGAACGCTGCCCGCAATGCGGCGGCGAAAATTCCTTCATCGCCTGTGGTCCCGGCGTGGAACGTGTGGAGGAAGAATTCCGCGCCGCCTTCCCCGAGGCGCGCGTCGCGGTGGCGTCGAGCGACACCTTCCTCGGCCCGGCGCAGACTCAGGTCGCGATCCGCGCCTTTTCCGCACGAGAGATCGACGTGATGATCGGCACGCAAGTCGTCGCCAAGGGACATCATTTTCCGCGATTGACGCTGGCCGGCATCATCGATGCGGATTTGGGCGGCGGGGCGGGCGATCCGCGCGCCGCCGAACGCAGCTTCCAGCTGCTGCATCAGGTGGCGGGGCGCTCGGGCCGCGGCGACAGGCCGGGCCTGGTGCTGATCCAGACGCGCAATCCCGACGATCCGGTGATGCGCGCGCTCGTGAAATCAAGCCGCGATGCGTTTCTGGAGGAGGAGATGCGCCTGCGCGAGACCAGCCAGGTCCCGCCCTTCGGGCGTTTCGCCTCACTCATTCTCGCTGGCACGGATGCATTCCGAGTGCGCGAGACTGGACGGGAGCTTGCGCTGACGGCGCCCAAAGCGCGTGGCGTCGCGGTCTGGGGCCCGGCGCCCGCCTTCTATCAAGTGCTGCGCGGGCGCACGCGCGAGCGATTGCTGGTGCAGGCGGAACGGAATGTCGACATCCAGTCTTATTTGCGGGCCTGGCTCGCGCCTGTGAAAATTCCCTCCAGCGTGCGGCTGACCGTCGACATCGACCCCATCAGCTTTTTTTAGGCCAACGATCCGTTAACCAAGAAAACCAGCAGTTTTCCTCGCTTCTTGGTGAAGCCGTTAACCATGTTTCGCCAAGAAGCGTTCTATTGGAATTCGCGCACGTCGGCGAGGTGGCCGGCAATCGCGGACGCCGCCGCCATGGCGGGGCTCATCAGATGCGTGCGCCCGCCGCGCCCCTGCCGTCCTTCGAAATTGCGGTTGGAGGTGGAGGCGCAACGCTCGCCCGGCTCCAGTTTGTCCGCGT
>DASQIQ010000413.1:0-2103 GCA_035631495.1 Micropepsaceae bacterium | reverse complement strand
TTGAATTCTTGCCGCCCTAAATTGACACGCAAATAGGGCGCGTCATATCCAAATGGATATTACGATCCGGGCGGCGATGGCTGAATGCCAGCCGCGCCTGCATTTTCCTTCGATCGTCGTAATGGCGAATATCGATCGCACGGACGCTGAACGATGAACGCCTGCTAAAGGCAAATCACGGCGTTACTTCGCGAGCGTCGGATTCACCCAGCCGGCCTGCATCACGTTCTGCGATGGCCGGAAGCTCAAATAATCCACGTGATCGGGGATGTCGGCCCATCCGTGAACCACACCCGGCGGGACGACCACCACGTCGCCGACCTTCACGACGACTTTCTTCACGCCATACGCCATCCCGCCGCAGGTCGGTCCGTTTGGTCCTCCTTGCGCGTCCTGAGCGTTGTGACGTCCGTTGACGATGTAGCCGTCCGTGAACATCGTTCCGCCGCCGGAGGTGATGATATAGCCTTCGGTCTGGAAGTCGTGCGTGATCCCTCCCGGCGTTCCGCCCGCAGGAAGAGTTGCCATCGTGCGCCCGCACGGGCGAGCCTGCGCCGGCGCGCCACCCCCGGCAGGCGCCGGCGGCGCTGGAGTCCTGGTGGAGGCTCGATGAACAATTCCGACCGCGAAGTTCTCGTAGCCGAGACCGACAATTTTCACGTTCTCATCGCGGGTACTCTTTGATTGTTCCGTTGCGCCGATTTTGTCGATCTCTTCCTTCATGATGTACGTAGCGGTCGTCGGCGCCGTCTTCCCGGCTTGGGCAAGTACCGCCACCGGACTCACAACCGACGCAATAACCAGGACTTTCACCACGGTGTTTTTCATAGCGTTCCTCCCGGACGTAGTGTCGTTGCTGAGGCGTTGTTGGCCAGATTCACATATTCAGCGCTGACGGACATTTTGTCCCAGCGGTACAGAGAGGCTATTGCATCGCCGCCGCCCGATCCAGAGGTGCTTCCGACTCTGCTCGGTCAGAATGTGCCGGAAAGGCTGGCGCGCGATTGCGATCTATTCGGCTTGTGATGGAACATCGCCTTCAAGCGAGTGTTCCAACCGCGCTCCGAAACGGTTGAGATAGCAATAGATTACAGGTGTGATGTAGAGCGTCAGCGCCTGCGACATGATAAGGCCGCCGACGACCGCAAGCCCGAGCGGCTGGCGTCCGGTGCCGCCTTGGCCCAGTCCGAGTGCGATAGGAAGGCTTCCCATAAGAGCGGCCATTGTCGTCATCATGATTGGGCGGAATCGGATGAGCGCTGCTTCGGTGATCGCGTCTTCCGCACTACTGGAATGCTCGCGTTGGCGCACCAGCGCGAAGTCGATCATCATGATCGCGTTCTTCTTCACGATACCGACCAGCATGATCATGCCAACGAAGGCGTAAAGCGTCAGCGGGATTCCGAAGAGGTAAAGCGTCAGGAGCGCTCCAACGGCAGCGGCGGGAAGCCCTGAGAGAATTGTCAGTGGGTGGATGAAACTCTCGTACAAAATCCCGAGCACGATATAGACGACCAGGATCGCGCCGATCAGCAGGAAGCCCATGCCTTGCATCGATTCCTGAAACGCTTTTGCGGTGCCCTGGAAACTGGTGAGCACGGACGCGGGCATTCCAACCTGCCGCTCGACCTCCTCGAGATTGGTGACGGCATCCGAAAGCGCGACGCCGGGCGGCAGGCTGAAGGAAATCGTAACGGCAGGAAGCTGCCCGAAATGATTGATGGCGAGCGGAGAGGCGCCCGTCGTGATATGCGTCACGGCCGATAGCGGGACCACAGAGCCGACATTGGCCGTAGCGACCGAGGCGGCGCGTGGAGTCGCCAGATAGAGCAGACTCAGCGCGGCAGCGTCCTGCTGATACTGCGGCAGCAATTCCAGCATGACCTTGAACTGGTCCGTCGCGGTGTTGATGGTCGAGATCTGCTGACCGCCGAAGGATGCACCGAGCGCGGTCTCGATTTGGTTCATCGTGATGCCGAGGGCGGCCGCGCGGTCGCGGTCGACCGAGACATGGACGGAGGGCGTCGAAAGATCGAGATCGCTGGTGACGTCCAAAAAGCCTGGGGTCTTGGCGAGAGCGTTCTTGAGGCGCTCGGACGCGGC
>DASQIQ010000412.1:0-6947 GCA_035631495.1 Micropepsaceae bacterium | reverse complement strand
CGGGCCGTAGGAATGGACCGCGACCTTGCGCCCCGCCGCGTGCGCGGTGTCGATGATCGCCTTCATCTCCTCATAGGTCACGGTCTCTTTGCCGGTGACGTCGTCGGCGCCGCCGGTCGAGCCATAGATCTTCACCCAATCCGCGCCGGAATCTATGATGGATTTGGTGAGCTTCACGGCTTCGGCGCGCGCATCGGTCACGCCCGGGCGGCGATAGGCGGCCTCGCGGATGCCGGGACCGGAGACGAACATGCGCGGGCCGTTGACCTGGCCCATGGCGATGAGATCGCGAAGCGCGAGGTCCGCGCCGTCAAACCCGGTGAGGTCGCGCACGGTGGTGACGCCCGCCTCGATCACCTTCTTCGCATTGGCCTGGGCGAGGAAGACGCGTACCGCGACATGGCGCGGCGGCTGGCGCAGCGGGTTGGTGCCCGATGCCGAGTCCCAATAAAACGTCATATGGGTGTGGGAATCGATCAGGCCGGGAATGCCGGTGTAGCGGGTGAGATCGATGATCTCAGCCCCCGCCGGAATGGCGCCGTTGGCGGCAACGCTCTGGATCTTGTCGTTGTCGACGATGACGACGGCGTTGGGAATCGTCGCGTGGCCGTCCCACAATTTGCCGAATTTGATCGCCTTGGTGGCGGCTTCGGCATTTAGGGAAACGGCAAGACAGAGCGCGAGGAGGAATGTTCCGAGTCGCAGCATGACCCCTCTGGCGGCTGGAAGGCTTGACGTGGAATATCACCCTTGCCGGTGGGCTACAATTGCGAGGGCCTCGCGATGCGCGACCTTGAACCATCAATTATCCCGCGGAAATCAACGCTTTTTGTACCTTGAACGCGAAGAAGGCGTGAGCGTAACGGAACTCCGCGCCACCCTGTCCGTTCTGTGGGGGTGCTCCAGGTCTGAAAATGCCCAATCGGCACCAAGCGCCTGGTGGCTTCAAATTCCACGTTGAAACTCCATAGTCTTCGGAAGGGCAAATCATGACGAACAGACGGCAAATTCTTCTGGCACTCGGGCTCGGGGCCGCGACTGCCTTACCCATGTCAGCGATCAGCTTCGACTCCGCAAAAGCGGCGGCGACCGCCGGCGATCTCGACAAAGACGCGGACCATGCGCTGCAGATGCTCTATCGGACGAATCCCGTGGCGCAGCAGATGTCCAAAAACGCGAAAGCCGTGCTGGTGTTTCCCAATATCGTCAAAGCCGGGCTTGTGTTCGGCGGAAGCTATGGCGAGGGCGTGTTGAAAAAAGGCGCGCGGACCGTAGACTATTACAATTCCGCTTCCGCCTCATGGGGCCTGCAGGCCGGTGCGCAATCCTATGGCTATGCGGTGTTCCTGATGACCGACAAGGCCGTCGATTACCTCAACAAGAGCCAAGGTTGGGAAATCGGCGTCGGCCCGACGGTCGTCGTGGTGGACGAAGGGGTTGCGAAGAATCTCTCCACCAGCACGCTGAAGGACGACGCCTATGCGTTCATCTTCGACCAGAAGGGCCTCATGGCAGGCCTCGCGCTCGAGGGAACGAAGATCTCTCACATCAAGCGGTCATAACAACAAGAACCGAGATGAACCGGCCCCGTCTGCTGCGATAGGCGGACGGGGCCTTAACTTTTTAGGGACAGGAAACAACCAATGATGAAGAAGACAGCAATGGTTCTCGTTGCCGCGGCAACGATGGCCTCCCAGATGGCCATGCCGACAATGGCAGACGCGCAATATTACGGCGCCCAAACCCGCCAAGACCGGGGCGGTCCGCCAGACCGCGGCGGTCCGCCAGACCGCGGCCGGTCGGACCAATATCGCGAAGGGTTTCAGGACGGCTACAAAGCCGGCTACCGCGCCGGCAATGATGCCTCGAAGAACCGCCAGCGCTATGACGACACCGATTACAGCTACGGCTATGGCTACAGCAATCCGCAGCGCGGTTATTTCGACAATGGCCCCAGCTACAATAATGGGCCCGGCCCCAATGTCAGCAATGACGACCGCGGCCGTCGTTGGCAGGCGCGCTATAACCGCACCTATACCTATAATGATGATTCCTTTTATCAGGATTGCCGGCAGTCGGTGGATCCTGCGGGCGTCATCGCCGGTGCGTTGATCGGCGGGCTGCTCGGCAATTCCGTGGCGCGCGGCGGCTCGAGGGGCGGCGCGACGGTCGCGGGCGTGATCGCCGGCGGCGCCATCGGCGCGGCTCTGACCAAGAACATGGATTGCAACGACCGGAGCTACGCCTACAAGACCTATTCCCAGGGCTTCAATGCCGGCCGCCCCAACGTCGCCTATGACTGGCGCAATCCGGACAACGGCCATTACGGCAATTTCCGCGTCGGCGATTACTACAATGATCCGGACGGCTTCCACTGCGCGAATTACACGCAGCAAATCTTCATCCAGGGCCGCCCGCAGGCCACAAGCGGCCGCGCCTGCCAGCAGCCGGATGGCACCTGGGCAATCGTCGGCTAAGGTTTAGCGGCGACGTCCACCAATCCTAACGCGCTCCCGAGGCTTCACGCTTCGGGAGCGTTCCTTTGTGGCGAGGGCACGGAATAAGCGTCGGCCATTTGCGCGATGTCGGCCAGCTTTGCCTCGAATGGCGACCAATCGTCGGATTGCCGGATCGCACCGAGAAGCGATGTGACCTCCTCGATCAGCATTGTGCACGGTGCGGGACGCCGAAAGTAGCGATGGTCGAGATTGATTCCTTGCATCGGCTGATACTCGGCGAGGAGTGCGCGCAGAGCTACAAATTCCGGCGCGCGATAGACGGTCGCCGCCGGGCTGCGTTCCCAGCGCGTCTCGCTTGCCAGACCGCCATGAAGATCGAAGAACATTTGCTCGAAGGGCGCATTTGTGGCGCGCATGAAAGAGAATAGTTCATTGGCGAGCTTCATATCTTCGGAAGAGCCACGCGGGACCAGACCGACACGCCTTACGACCGAAGCCGCAAATTCCTGCTGGATGGTGGACGCAAACCCCTGGAGGGTCGCCGTCATTTCGTCAGCGGCGGCGAAGGCTTCCAGACACTCGGCCAGTCTGGTGAGATTCCATAAGAGCACGCTTGGCTGCCTTCCATAGGCATAGCGCCCGCCCTGATCGAAATAGGCGGCGGTGAATTCGGGATCATAGGTGGGGAGGAACCGCCACGGCCCGTAATCGAAACTTTCGCCGGTGATGTTGATGTTGTCGCTGTTCAGCACGCCATGCACGAAGCCGGCGGCCATCCATTGCGCGCCCATTCTTGCGACGCGATTGGCGACTTCGCTCAAGAAACGCAAGGCACGCTGCTGCGGCGAATCATCCCATAGGTCGGGCATATAGAATTTGATGGAATGATCGAGCAGAGCGCGAAGGCTGTCGGTGTCGTTGAGATGGGCGAAGCGCTGAAACGTGCCGATGCGAATATGCGAATGACTGAGGCGCACTAGGACCGACGAACGCGTCGGCGACGGCTCATCTCGCCGCATGAGCTGTTCGCCGGTTTCGATCAAGCTGAAGGACTTCGACGTCTCAACGCCCAATGCTTCGAGCATTTCGGTGGCGAGCACCTCGCGCAAGCCGCCGTTCAGCGTGAGGCGGCCATCGCCTTCGCGAGACCAGGGCGTCTTGCCGCTTCCCTTGGTCCCGAGGTCCAGAAGGCGGTGCGTCTCGGAATCCCGCATCTGCGCGAAGAGAAAGCCGCGGCCGTCGCCGAGATAGGGGTTGTAGACGCCGAATTGATGGCCGTGATAGCGCAGCGCCAAGGGGTGCGGCAGATTTTCCGGCAGCGGCGCGAACCGGCCAAAATGTTTCACCCATTCATCGTCCGTGAGCGTGTCCAGACCGATGCGCCGCGCCCATCGCTGATTGCGATAGCGCAGGCGGTGAAGGGGAAATTCGGCCGCTTCGACGGAATCGTAAAACTGGTACCCGAGGGCGTGATGGGTGGGCGCGGGCTCATAGGCGGAAGATACCGGCATGATGTTGTATGCTTTGCCATGACGGCATCATCGTGTCGATGTGGGTGAGTCCGTCATTCGCCGGTTACTGGACGTTGGCAACGGCCGAGGCATGGACAATGGAGATGGTGGAGCCCGGCAGTTTTGAGCATCAAGCGCTCCTCCCCCTTTTGCCCGAAGACCGCCTAGGCGCCGTCCACACCATCCAGGCGATCCGCGGCGGACTCTCGGGCGCCGGAGTGTACACCGTCATTACCTCGCGCGGCGAATACGTCTTGCGCACTCAGGCCGAACACGCCGATGACGCACTGTGGGCGCAGCAATTGCTCATCCTACGCCGCGCGGGCGAACGAGGCGTGGCACCACCCATCGTGCATGTTGACCAAGCGGCGCGCGCCATCATCTCGGCTCGCATTGCCGGAGTGCCACTTGCAGCGGCTTTAGCCGATGCAACGCAGCGTCGTGCAGTACTGACGAGCGTGGTCGAGCAGCTGCGCCTACTGCATGGGCTCGACACAACTGGCGTGAGCTGGCGCGATCCGATCGCCTGCGCACGAGACGTCGCGCAAGCGCAGCGGGTGCGGCCGGGATTTCCATCGTGGGCGGCCGGGCTCGACGCAACAATCGCCGCAATCGCGGCCACGCTGGCAAGCGATACGCGCCGCGTGGTGAGCCACAACGACCTCAACCCAGGCAACCTCATATGGGACGGCGTGCGCGCATGGATAGTCGATTGGGACGCCGCCGGGTTAGGCTACCCGCACTACGATCTCGCGACGTTGGCCATGTTTCTGAACCTCAGTGACGAAATGACACTCGGATTGATCGCGCTGCACGATCAAGCGCCGCCCGACGCTACCTCACTCGCCAACTTCGCCGCGCTGCGCCGCCTGTCCGCCCTGCTGTGCGGTGTCACGTTCCTCAGCCTCGTTCCCGATCTCAGCGTGGCGCCAGCGAAAGCTCCCACGCTGTCCAGCTGTTACGCCGACATGCGCACAGGCACGCTTGATCTACAAACCGGGCGCGGCCGTGCCGCGTTTGGCTTGGCGCTTCTGCAGTTGGGCACAGCCCAGTCGTCGACCGGCGTTTAAACCGATGCGCCGTGCCCATCGACCCTCGGACAAGGTCTACTTCAGAAGTCCGGCCTATCGGATTGCGGGACCGGCGCCAACTCCGCGGAATGGGTGGCGCCATAATTGCCGAAGTCGAATTGGCCCAAACTGGCGCTTTCGGCACAGATGGTTTCCACCAGCTTTCCGTCGTTCCCCCGCGATCCTCCGAATCGGGCGTATCGCTGTACGGCGTTCCACGGCGTGGTGAAGGCGCCGGGATCCTCGACGTGAATCAGCACTTCCATGGCCTTGCCGCCATTGGTCATGCGAAAGCGCTCGACGACGTGGAGTTGTTCGGTGTGCGGCGTGCGGTAATTGTCGACGAAAGTTTTCGTGTTCTGCCCGATGGTGTCGACAACCAGTGTATCGCCTTCGTAATGGCCGATGGATTCGCCGAACCAGGAAGGTTTGGGACGCGCCGAATGCCGCACATTCATATAGACATGGCGCACCTGATTGTCGCCGCGCCAGATCATCAGGACTTCCTTGGGCGTCTGCACGAAAAAGACCATCGGTGGCGCCACGCGGCGGAAAATCTCCCACTCCGGAACACCGCCCGGATAGCATCTCTCGCGCGCCATGAAGGGGATCTTGCCGGCCAGCACCTCGTCATTGTCGCGCTTCATTTGCGCGATCACCCAAGGCTGCAGAATCGGATTGGAGAGATCGGCGACGCGATAGGTCGGATGGGTGGCGGCGAAATCTTCATCGCCGCCGTTCGGGACATAGGGATGATCTTTCCTCGACACAATCGGGCCGGGCCCGCTTTCCGGGGAGAGGAAGTTGTCGCCATCGGGCCGGTCCGGATACCAGGAAGTGTGATCATCGGGCGCGAAGTTCGGGATCGGAGCCGTCTGCGCCGCGCCAGCGCCATCGGCCGATCCGGAGATCAGCGAGAGCGCAAACAAACCCGCAAGTGCCGATGCGCCATGAATGCCAGCACGAAGCTGTCCCATCACACCTCTCCCATTCCGGAAGCGCACTAGGGCAATTTGAACGCGATCAGCTCGCTGCCAAATCCAGCTCCGCTGATGGCAAGGGTGATGTATTGCTTGCCGCCCAGCATATAGGTCATGGGCGATCCGGTCTGCGGCGCCGGCATGTAAACGGCGCCGAGTTCCTGTCCGGTCGCTTTGTCATAGGCGCGAAGCATGGCGCCGCGCTGGCCGTTTGACGTCGTAGCAAAACCGCCCTCGCCCGCGATCACGAGCGTCTTGGTGACAAGCGTGCCAATCCGGCCGATGCGCCCGGTGCGCGGAATGTTGAGCCCCTTAAGCGCGGGATGATTGCGGATGTTGTCGGGCGTCTCGCCATGGGCGATCTGCCAGACGAGGTCACCCTTGTTCATATCGAAGGCGGTGATGCGCCCATAGGGCGGTTTCACCAGCGGCAGTCCTTGCACGGTGAGAACAGGGCCGCCTTCGCCGCCACCACCTGCCCCAGCTCCGGCGGCTGGTGCCGCATTCGGGTCGGTTGCCCGGCCGGAGATGTAGCGCATGTCGGACTTGGTGCGATCGGACGGGACCAAGCCGAGCGGCGTGATCTGCGTCGCCGAATAGACGTACAGCATCTTGGTTTCGGGATCGAAGGCCCCGCCCGGCCAATTCGCGCCGCCGGTCGCCGAGGGCAGCATGAGGGTGGCAAGCGGCCCCGGCCAGGTGCTGACCACAGGGGGCGTGAAGATCGGCCCGAGCTTGTAACGCGCAGCGACCCTTGCCCCTTCCGCCTTGAGCTCCGGCGTAAAGTCGATGAGGTCGCCCAGCGAAACGCCCTGACGATCATAAGGCGCGGGCCTGGTGGGGAATGGCTGCGTCGGCGAATACCATTCTCCGGGCACGTCTCCCTTCGCCACGGGACGCTCCTCGATCGGCCACACGGGCTGGCCG
>DASQIQ010000411.1:0-16004 GCA_035631495.1 Micropepsaceae bacterium | reverse complement strand
GATCGGGCCAGGCCCGCTCGCCGGCTGCTTGAACCCACCGGGGACGGCGATCCAGCCAATTCTGCTATCGGTGGAAAAATCGGGTACCGGTTGCGCGCCAACCGCCGGCCAGAGGGCGGCGCCTGCACAGAGAAGGCCTACCAAACCCGCAGCAAAGCGGCGCGTTATCCGGTTCGGTTTGTTTTTGGGCATTGGCCCAGCTCCCTCGCACGTAGGAGAGAGATATAACATCTTCAGGAAACGAGCGGAAAGTCGCCACGACGCCGCTTGGCTCAAGCAGGTCCGCTCAATTTGGCCTTGTACGGCGCGACGCCGGCGGCATTTCGGATTAAAATGACACCTTCTGGACGGAGGCTGTTTTGCGGCTGGGCGTTTCACTCATTGCCTTGCTTTGCGGGCTGGGGTTTGCCGCCGATGGCGTGGCGCAAACCAATATCCGCATGGCGCAATGCGAGGGCTCGGACCCGGCGCTCGTGATCCCGGCCTGCACCACCGTCATTACATCGGCCCAGTCCTCGCACGAGCTTGTAAGCCTCGCTTTGAGCAACCGCGCCCTGGCTTACGAGAAGCTCGGCCAGAACGATCGCGCGATGGCGGATTTGGACGCGGCGATCAA
Source organism: Micropepsaceae bacterium (assembly GCA_035631495.1). GTDB lineage: Bacteria > Pseudomonadota > Alphaproteobacteria > Micropepsales > Micropepsaceae > CAIYRG01. Next base: position 15,388 of record DASQIQ010000411.1, on the reverse strand, counting down.
GCGCGACCCCAAGAATCCGCACGCTTGGCCCAACCGCGGCAACCTTTATCTGGCGCAAGGTCAATTCGACCGCGCCATGGAGGACTACAACCAGGCCCTCGTCGTTCACCCGAACAACCCCTTCGCATTCGGGCACCGCGCCGATGCCTATTTGATCCACGGAGACCCCGCGCGCGCCATTCCGGACTATGACCAGGCGATCAAGTTCGATCCCAGGAACTTCAATTTTTTCGCCCATCGCGGCGAAGCCTATCGACTCCAGCATGACGACGATCACGCCATCGCCGATTTCAATCGTGCGATCGCGCTCAACGCGAAAATTGCATCGGTCTATGTCGATCGCGGCATCGCTTATGCGGACAGACACGATTACGACCGCGCCATCGCCGACTTCGATTCTGCGATTCTCCTCGACCCCAAGCTGAGCATGGCGCTTAGCCACCGCGCCGAAACCTATGCCTTGAAGGGCGCATACGATCGCGCGCTGGCCGACTTCACCGAAGCGCTACAGCTCGCCCCGAACAGTGCGGCGATCTATGTCGGCCGCGGCAACATCTATCAGGGCCAGGGTCAATTCGATCGCGCGATCGCGGAATACGACCACGCGATCATGGCCGATTCGCGCGATGCACAGGCCTTCAACAACCGGGGCACCGCCTATGCGAGCAAGGGGGATTATGAGCACGCCATCGCGGACTATGATTCTGCGGTGGAACTCAATCCGGGGTTTCCCGATCTCTTTGCCAATCGCGGCCTGGCCTATGTGAAAACCGGACAACCCGCGCTTGCCATTGACGATTTCAGCGCCGCCCTGAGCAAGAATCCGAAGGACGCCCACAGCATGTACAACCGAGGCATCGCCAAGCAGGCCATGGGAGACAAGACCGGCAGCGAAGTCGACATGGCGGCCGCGCGCCAACTCGATCCGAGTGTCGGCAAATAGCGCGCTGCTTCAGGGCAGGAAGGTCAGCCGTTTGTAAAATGGCATAGCGGTGATGGCGATGATCTTCTCGGAACCATCGATCGCCTTGGCGAGTTTCCCGCTTCCTGTCGCCTTCAACTCGATCGTCTGAACGTGGTTCACGCCCGTGTTGACGCTGCGCAGCACATCGACCACCTGCTCGCCCCGATAGATCCGGTAAAACGCCGGATCGGCGGCCGAGTAATTGTGCACATCGAATGAGCCCAACACCGGCAGGCCGCGAACAAAGCTGATGCGCAGGTTAAGCCCATTGCCATCCTGGCCTTTGGCGACCCAGGTCTCATCCACTTTGGCATCCAATGCGCCGGCGGTGCCGCGCTCCGTGCGATCGACGCTGACGGTGCCGGGGCCATAGACCTTGTACGCGCCGGGAGAGCCGAGGGGATCGGCCGAATAGCCGCCGACGATCATGTTTGCCACTTCGCCCGTCTTGGCGTTCTTGCTCGGGACGATCAGAACCAGCAACCGATTGGTGCCGGCCTGGAGCGGCTTGCCGTCCGGCGTCAGGCCAAGCTTGCGGTCGAGGAAGAGGACGACAAAATTGGCGTCCTTGTTTGGGCCGTTCGCGACCGGAGCTGGAGTCCAGCCGTTCGGCAGAAAGGATTGCACCGCGTTCGGGGTGATCTGCAGATAGAGATAGGTCCGCATCTCGGCGACAATATTCTCCGTCTGCGTCTCGGCTTGGGCGCGCGACACATTCATCGCCAACAAGCCTGCGACGATCAGAAGCCCTGCGAGTCTCGACATCAAAGCGCGCAATGATCTCCTCCCACTGTTTTGAACCATGACGATACCATGTTCTCGGTCGCACAAAATGAAACGGGCGGGTCAACCGACCCGCCCGTTGCCATTAACTAGCGCCGTTGAAGATGGCGCAAGGCGCGTTATCTAGACGCGACCTGCTGCTTCAACTTTGCGATATCCGCATCGCTGCGAAGCGTCATGATGCCCATCTGATTGGTACGATAGACGGGCATGCTGATCTTCGTCACGCCGGTGCGCTCATCGACTGTGAGGTGGCGCATTTCGGTGCCGCGTACGGGCAGCTCGAACGTCGTCCATTGCTTCGTGCTGGGGTCGTATTTGAAGATCTGGTCGTTGGTCCAGAGGTTACCCCAAACATTGTGCTTGGAATCGACGCTGATGTGGTAGGGCTGCATCGCCGGAGACGGGAACGGGATCATCGTGACCTCGTTCGTCTTGGTGTCGATGCGGGCCAAGCTCGAGCCCCAAGAATCGCCGACCCAAAGCACGTCGGCGGCCTTGTCCGTGCCCATGCGGCGCGGACCTTGCGCCCACGGATACGGATTTCCGGTGGAGATGTCGGTGACCTTGCCATAGGCCGCGACTTCTGCGGGCGTCAGGAAGTCACGGATCTTCTTGTTTTCCGGCAGCACGATTTCCGTAACCTTGCCGGTTGCGAAATCCGCCTTGCCGATGGTGTCGAAGCCCATTTCCGCCCAGTAGCCGTTGCCGGTCCGGTCGCCAGCCGCACCATAGGTGCCGCCCGTGCCGTAAGAGCGCTTGAAGGCCGTGGTCTTGAACTCGGTGAACTCCAAGGTCTTCGGGTTGAACTTGAGCACGCCCGCGGGTGCGGAAGCCCAGATCATGCCCTTGCCGTCCACGTCCATCGTCACCGCGCCGCCCAGGGGCTGCATGGTGTCAGGCGTCGGATAGACCGTGATCTTTCCGGTCTTGGGTTCCATCTTGCCCAAGCTCCGGCGGCCAGGATTGACGTCAAACCAGAGATTGCCGTCTGCATCGCGTGTGATGCCATGCGTCGGGGACGCGAGCTGAGGATTATTCGCGCGCGGCCACTTGTAATAGGACACTTCACCCGTCTGGGCATTGACCTTACCGACCGTCACCAGGCTGTTGGTGGAGTTCGACGTGAACCAGATATTGCCGTCGAAATCCATCTGGTCGTCATGAACGATAAGCCCACCCTTGGACGGCGTTCCCATCGCCCAGTTCGTGCCGTCATTGTCCGCGTTGCTCGGCGGAAGCGCGCCGGCTCCGGCGCCTTGAACGCGCGGCACATCATAGAGAGTCCACACCACGCGGGCGGCCTCACCGGACGGACGCGCCCGTGTCGGGATCGTCGGTGTCGGCGTATTCGGTCCGCGCACTCTGGCCAGATAGGCCGCGAGCCGCTTCTGATTCATCTGAATGATCTGATTGGCCGGACGATCTGTCGGCAGGCCGGCGCCGATAACCTTCATCAGGTCGATGATCCTGCTCCAGCCCTGCTCGTCGAAGCGGAACTGCAGCGGGAAGCTCGGCGTATGGCAGCCGTTACAATTGTTGTGGATGATTTGCTTCATGTGGACGTCTTCGGCATTGCCTTCCGGCAGTGCGTCCCAGACCAATTCGCCGGGGAGCTGCTTCCACTTCGTCTCCGGATCGGTGATCGTCTTCAACGCCAAATCTTGCTTCTTGTTGGCGGAGAGATCGACTTGCGCTTTGGTCTGCTCGAATCCGAGCGTCTGCGCCCAAACATTGTACTTACCGGCCGCCATCGGCGGGAAATAATAGTTACCGGTCGCGTCGGTATAGACGCTGGTGGTGATGGTCGATCCCTCGCGCTTGGCGGAGACCACAACGCCGTCGAGCTTCTGGCCTGTTGCCGAAGCGATCGAGCCGCTCAAAATCTGGTCGGCGGCCTGTGCCGACACCGTCATTCCCAGCCCGGCCACTACCGCAGCTGCACTCGCCAACAACATGCTATGAAATTTGGTCATGGTGTTTTCTCCTGTGGGAATTTCATTCTGCTGCGCCGCCGGGTTTGGCTGTCGGGGGCGGGGGTTCCGGTAGTGTCCTTACATAGGCAATGATGTCGCTGATGTCCGAATCTTTGAGCGTGTATTTCCAGCCCGGCATCTTCACGAGACCGTTCTGGATGACTTCTTTCATCAGCGCGTCATCGCCATTGACCGATGATTTGCTGAGCCGCGGACCATAGGTCGCTGAACCTGGGTTTTGCGGCAGATGGCAGACGTTGCAGTTCTGAGTCAGGATCTGCCGGCCGTGCGCTTGCTGCGGGGTAAGATTGTTCTGAGCAAGTGCGGTCTGCGTTCCCGCGGCCAAAAGGAATAGAACCAACGCAGCATGGTGCTTCATGGGGACTCCCTCCCGTATAAACTTATTTTCACCAAGCATATTCCTTGCGGGCCTAGCGGGAAAGGGCTTTCCGACCAGGAAATGCCCCAAAACGGGTCAAAATGGTCATTCCCCAGGGGATTATCCAAGGGGCCGACGCGCCCCGTTCCGGCGGTCCAAAATTTCCCTGATTCGCCCCTAGAAATCCGCTCTGTCTGCCGTCGGGATCGCGGCGTCCGCACCGGCGTAATATTCAAAGGGGTTCTCGGCGCAGCGCATTTCCCACAATTCGCCTTCGGCGCGCTGATAGGTCACCAGAGCCGTCCAGGGCATGGTGAACATGTCCTTATCCTCGACCGTCAATTCGACCTGCAGCCCCTTGCCCTTGTAATTGGGATCGAGCAGCACCCCATTCGGGTTCGGCCGGTAGCCGATACGGTATTGCCGATCGTGGCGCTGGGCTGCCTGCTTGGCGGCTTCGCCATCGATAAGACGGTAGCGCTCCACCACATGCAGGGCGTCGCTATGCGGCGTGCCGTACCAATCGAGCGCTGAGATCGGGGTGGCCTTGATGCCCACCGTGTCGATGACGAGCGTATCGCCTTCGTAGCGGCCCACCGAATCACCCTGTCCGGATGGCGTCACATGTGCCGGATGGGGCACATTCATGCGCACATGGCGGACCTTGTTGTCATGGGAGTAGAGGATGGTGACTTCATTCTTTTGCTGCAGCATCTCCATGGCGAACTGCACGGCAAAGATGAAGGGCGGCGGCTCGGGGCGGCATTGTTCGTGGGCATTGGGAACGGACATGCCGGCGAGCGACAACTCACCGCGTTTCTTCAAGATCGCCGCGGCCTCCGGCTTCAGGATGGGGTTGGTGTAATCGCCGACGAGCTTGTTCATGTCCATTACACCGGCGGGGGTGTGCATCATGTTCACCACCGGACCGGGGCCGGACAGAGGCGACTCCAGATTTAGCGAATCGCGTCCCCACAGGCCGGAGAAATCGGGAATAGACGCCGCCTGCCCCGCGCCGACATTTGGCGCTAGCGCCATCGCCCCCGAGAGCAGAACCGTGATCAGGATTTGCCGCTGGGCACGCGGTGCGGAATGACGCATTCCCATGATCTCCTTGCAACCGTCTGCACCCCACGAAACATGAAGAGCGGCCCCAGTGTTGCGCCGGAGCCGCTCCTGAACAAGCCGAAATCCCGACCGCTATTCAGGCCTTCAGGTATTTGTTGAACCAATCCAGCGTGTGCTGCCAGGCTTCCTTGGCCGCGGCTTGGTCGTAACGCGGCGTCGTGTCGTTGTGAAAGCCGTGATTGGCGCCCTTGTAGACGTGACCTTCATGGGGCACGTGGTTCGCCGTGAGCGTCGCATCGAAGGCCTTCCATCCCCCGGTGATGCGCTCATCGAGTTCGCCATATTGCGCATTGATCGGCGCCTTGATCTTGGCGGTGTCTTCGGCGCTGGGCTGCACCCCATAGAAGGGCACGCCGGCCGCCATATCCGACCCCATCCGCACTGCCAATTGATTGACGATCCCACCGCCAAAGCAGAAGCCGATGACGCCGAGCTTGCCGGTGCTGTCCGGACGCGATTTCAGCCACATCGCCGCGGCGTAGAAATCCTCGCGCATCTTGGCGCCGTTGACCTGGCCGAAAAGTGTCGCGCCCTTGTCGTCGTCTCCGGGATAGCCGCCAACCGAGGTCAGCCCGTCGGGCGCCAACGCCATGTAACCGTTGACCGCAAGGCGCCGCGCCACATCCCGGATATAGGGATTGAGACCGCGGTTCTCGTGAACGACAAGGACGACGGGCAGTTTTTGGGCATTTGCCGGCCGCACAAGGTAGCCCTTGATGCTGCCATTGCCCTGCGGCGAGGGGACCGTGACCTCTTCACCCTTGATGCGCTTGTCGTCCGGTTGGACCTCCATGGCCAGTGCATAGTTCGGCTTGAGCGCCTCGAAGAGGGCGGCCGCGGTCATGCCGCCGACGGCATATTTTTGTGCACCATCCATGAATTCGCGCCGGCTGATGCCGCCATGCACATATTCGTCAAAAAGGCTCAGAACCTCCTTGGGGAAATCGGATGCTTTCATGCGGGTCATGGGAGTGTTCCCTCTATGTGGCTGAAATCGCGAGAAACGGAGGCGTGTGCGAGCGCAAAAGGTTACCTTACCGACGGCGCGATTGTCATGTCCTGTACTCGCCCCCGCTTGTTCGGGCTAACATAGGCTTGGCGGGATTGTACCGGGCGCTCGCACAACCTTGACTTCGCTTCGGAGTGCTCGACATAGTAACGGGAATTTGACTGACGAATAGGCGTCACCACGCGCCCGAAAAACCTGGGAGGGTACCAATGAAAACTACGCTTGGAGTTGCGATTCTGTTGGGCACCGCTGTGGCTGCCGTCAGCGTCATCGGCGCGATACAAGCCGCCGATCAGCAGCCATTGCAGCAACCCGCTTGGGCCTATGGCGTTCCGCCGCCGCCGGCTCCCGGGGCGACGCCGCCTGCGCCGGCGCGCGATGACGGGAAGATGTTGAGCCTGCAGGGCACGGACAAGAAGTTCACCTTCAACCAGGTTCGCGGCCGCCGTGACAATGACACACCGGTGCGAGTCGCCCCGGCGGACTGGTATCCCGAAGACCACCCGGCCATGCCGAAAATCGTGGCGGAGGGTGACAACGCCCGCGGGATCGTCGCCTGCTCACTCTGTCATTACCCGAACGGCAAAGGCCGTTCGGAGAACGCCAGCCCCCAAGGGCTGCCGAAGGAATACATCGTGCGGCAATTGCACGATATGCGCGACGACATGCGCGCCAGCGCCGAACGCCGCAAAGCCAATACCCAGGCGATGATCGGCTTCGCCAAGGCGATGACGGAAGACGAGATCGCCGCGGCGGCGAATTATTTCTCTTCGATGAAATGGACGCCGTGGATCAAGGTCGTCGAAACCACGACCGTGCCGAAGACCCGCAGCGCGGGCGGTTTGTTTATCCCGCTGCAGGGCGCCGATGCCGGCACGGAACCGATCGGCAATCGCATCATCGAAGTGCCGGTGGATTCCGATCACACCGAGACGCTGCGCGATCCGCGCTCTCCCTTCATCGCCTATGTGCCGGTCGGCGCGGTGGCGAAGGGCAAGCAGATCGTCACGACGGGCGGTGGTGGAAAGACCATGCGCTGTGCGATCTGTCATGGCGAAGATCTGAACGGCATCGGATCGGTCCCGGGTATCGCGGCCCGCTCGCCGAGCTATATCGCACGTCAGCTGAACGATATTCAGCAAGGCGCGCGGCACGGCGACATGGCCGATCTGATGAAGCAAGTTGTCGCCAAGCTTACCCCGGACGACATGCTGAACATCGTCGCCTACACGGCGTCGCTGCCGGCACCGGCACAGTCGAACAAGGCCGCTTCCAACTAAGGCGGCTTTCGCTGGAACTGGTTTTCGCCCGCCGGCCCGACAAGGGTCGCGCGGGCGAAAATTTATCCGCACCAGCTAGGGCAACGCGAAGACATAGATCGCGCTGGCGCCGCGCACGGGAGGCGCCATCACCTTGGTTGTCAGCGCGAGCACGTTGGAGGTCAGGGACTGCCCTTCGCCGGTGAACATCATCACATATTGCTTGCCGTTCACCGCATAGGTGATCGTGCTCACCATGACCATGCCGCCGACGACCGTTTCCCACAGCACCTTGCCGTCATCAGCATCGAGCGCACGGACCCGGCGGTTGAGATCGCCGAAGAAAACAAGGCCGCCTGCGGTCGTGACCAGCGAACCATTGGTTCCCTGCGGCTGTGAGTAGATCACTTTCATCTCGCCCGTCGCCGCGTTGATCTTGCCGATATTCATATATTTGTTTGGATCGGAGCCGGGGCGGATGATGCCCGCACGCGGACCATAGCCGTTCGGGCTCTCCGCATCGGCGGTCATCGACAGGCATTGATCGTGGAACGGCACGTAGAGCGAATTGGTCTGCGGATCGTAGGAGGTCTGCATGATCGCCCGCGTGTTGTGGTAGCAGCCGATGATGTGGTCGCCATCCTTCTTGAAGACCTTGTCGAAATTGATCTGCGTCTGGCCGGTCTTCACGTCGATGCCGTTCATGTTGATGTTGGGATCGTCATAGGGAAACGGCCGCGCCCACAGGAATTGGCCGGTTGCCTGTTCGAGAGCGAACATGCCGCCGCCTTCCGCCGAGGTCAGGATGATGTCGTGCTCGGCTCCCGGCTTGATCGCGGGATTGATCCATCTGACGAATTTCGGATCGGGGTTGACGCGCGTGTGAATGAGGATGCGCTCGTGGTTGTGGTCCGCGTCCCAATCGTCCCCCGGCAGTTCCTGGTAGTACCAATTGAGCTTTCCGGTTTCGACGCTGAGCGCGAGCGTCGAGTTGCTGTAGAGGTCGGCGGGCGCGGTGACCGAGACCCCATCGGCGGTGCCATGGCGCATCAGCCGCGTGTAGGGGTTGGGATTGGCGACGCTCCAGTAAAGAATCTTGCGATTCGGATCGTAAGACCCGACTTGCCCCCACGGCCCGGCGGCGCGCTGCTCCACCGGCACATTGCCCCAGGAATCCCCGCCGGGCTCACCTGGGGCCGCCGTGGTGAAAAATTTCCAAACCAGTCTGCCGGTCATCGCGTCGTTCGCGGCGATGAAGCAGTTCTCCCGCTTCCCCTGTGCGCAGGTGCGGTTCGAGATCACCTTGCCGTCGGCAACCAGGATCCCGCCGGCTTGTTGGCCGCCATTGTCGAGCTTGCTTTCCCAGCGGAGCTTGCCGGTCTTGGCATCGATCGCAACCAGGAATCCGTCGGGGGCCGCGAAATAGATCATGTCCTGGTAGATCGCGAGACTCTTCTCGCGCGCCGCCGTACCGCGCACATTATCTGGATATTTGCGCGCATATTCCCAGATGAGATCGCCGTTCGTCGCATCGACGGCCTGGATCGTGGCGCCGGGCGCGAACAGATACATCACGCCGCGATAGACGATCGGTGTCGATTCCTGCGTGCCTGCCGGAAGCCCGCGTGCCCAGGCCATCCGGAGCTGACCGACATTGGTCTTGTTGATCTGATTGAGCGGGCTGAAACGCTGCTCGTTATAGGTCCGGCTGACCATCAACCAATCGGCGGGATCGGGATTGGTGAGCGTTGCCTGCGTGACGGGAACGAAGTTCTGTTCGGCGGCGTTCGAATTTGGGGAGGCCATCAATGCAGAAGCGCCAAGCAGAATGGCCAAAAGCCGATGCGAATTGCGCATGTTTTCCCCGCGAGTTTGTTGGCTTCCTCCCGGCCTGCGCGATCGCGGCCGAAGCGTTTCGAACGGTACCGCGAAGGCGGTTGCGCGGACAAGACTCGGTGGCCCCTCGATGTGTATAAGCAATCCCAATAATCTGCGGGAGGCGAAAATGGCGCGTGCGGGTCGAATGGGATTTGCTCTTGTGGCCGGTGCTTTCGCCGTCGCCATGTCGGGAACGGCGGCTCAGGCCCAACAAACCCAATACCCAAAACCCACCGATCTGCCCAATCCGTATCGGCTGGTCGAGGGCTGGCCGACGATACCTGCGAGCATGAATGGCGGCCGTTGGGGAGAAGTCATCCGCGTGCATGTCCATCGCGACGGCAACATCTGGATCTTTCATCGCTGCTTCAACACCATTCCCTCCGGGCACGCGACCTGTATCGGCCGCGGTGATTCGAATCCGCCGATTCTGGAATTCGATCCGTCGGGGAAACTGCTCAAGAGCTTCGGCGCGGGGCTGTTCGCCTATCCTCACGGCTTCACCGTGGATCCGGACGGAAATTTGTGGACCAGCGACGTCAATGACGAGGAAACCGTCCTCGGCATGTCGGCCAAAAACGCCGAAGGCGTGGTGAGGGGCCAGGAGGTTCTCAAACTGAGTCCGGCCGGAAAAGTGTTGATGATGATCGGCAAGGAAGGCGTCGCGGGGAACGGCCCCGATACGTTCGACCGGCCGACCGGCGTTGCCGTTGCGCCCAATGGCGACGTCTTCGTGTCGGATGGCCATTTGCCGAACCCGCTCAACAGCGCCCGCATCGTGAAGTTCACCAAGGACGGCAAGTTCATCAAGGCCTGGGGACACAAGGGCGCGGCGCCCGGCGATTTCGACGAGCCGCACGACATCTTCATCGGCGGTTCGCAGCAGCGCCTATACGTCGCCGACCGCAGGAACAATCGGATTCAGGTGTTCGACCTGGACGGCAAATTCATCGCGGCGTGGAAACAATTCGGTCAGCCCAGCTCGGTCTTTGTCGGGAAGGACGACACGATCTATGTGGGCGCCTCATTCCCGGACGCTAAAGCCAAGAGAGGGGAGATCAGGGGCATCGTGGTCGGGAACGCCAAGGATGGCTCGCTCAAGGCCTTCATTCCCGATATTTCGGACCTTAACAGTTCGGATGTCGGAACGACCGCATCGGGCATCGCCGCCGACGATGAGGGCAGCATCTACGCCGCAGATGTCGCCGCGCACAATTTGCGCAAATACGTCAAGGTCAAATAGCCTCGCCCCTGCTTGCCTAGGCAAAGCGGCAAGACAGCCCGAAAAGCAACCAGCCGTTGCGCGCCCCTCCAGAGGCCCCGCGCCAACGTTAAGGCGCCATTATCCATGGCCGGCCTATCGTCGCGCCGAAAGCGCTGCCGCCGATCGTTCGCGAGCGGGCTTCGCGCATGATTGGAGGGGGGAGCCATGGCGGTCTTCGACGTGCGAAATTCGCTCGCAAGGGCGCGCAGGTCGAAGCTAAGCACACGTGTGAGCCTTCTCTTCGTCTGCGCTTTCATCCTGCCTTGGTGCGTTTTTACATGGCTAACGGTCACCGAGCGCGCCGAGCAGGTGCAGAGGACCGAGCAGAATCTCGCCGCTTTCGCCGCCGCTTACGGAGAACACGCCGCCGCGCTCATGCGACTTGGCATTGCCGTTCCGATCGATGGGACCATTCCGAAAAGTTCAATGGAAAGGGGCCAGGCGGAGCTGACCGCGTTTCGAACCGCGCTGAACGCGCAGGGCGTAAATTTTTCGCTGCATGGAAGGGGAAAGGACGGCCCCGGATCCGGTAATGGAAATCACGTCATCACGGCCGAGATGGACCAACCCACATCGGGATTTGTCGCCACCGCCTCGATGAGCGAGGAAGACGCGCTGAAGGATTGGCGGGCGAGCTCAGAAGCGGCTGCGATCGCGCTGCTTCTGCGCTCTCTCTTTGTCGTCGGCGTCGGCTATTTTCTTGTGCAGCAGCTGCGCTGGCGCGAAGCGGTGCAAACCGAGCTCCTGTGCGCCAAGGAAACGGCGGAATCGGCCAACCGCGCCAAGTCGGCGTTCCTCGCCAATATGAGCCATGAACTGCGCACGCCGCTCAATGCGATCATCGGCTTTTCGGAGATCATCAAGAGCCAGACATTCGGCCCTCGAAGCGAACGCTATCCCGATTACGCCGGCCATATCTTCTACAGCGGCAAGCACCTGCTCGCGCTCATCAGCGACATTCTGAACCTGTCGAAAATGGAGGCCGGGAGGTTGGCGCTGCAGGAAGAGGAGGTCGAACTTGCGGACCTGGTCGCCTCCTGCATAACGCTGGTCGAAACACAGGCGCGGCAGGCGAAAATTCAAATATCCGTCTCCTTGGACGATGAGGTTCGTTCGGTACGCGCAGACGACCGGCGCTTGCGGCAAATCCTCATCAATCTGCTGTCCAATGCGGTGAAGTTCACGCCCGAGGGCGGTCAGGTCAGGGTATCGACCACGCAAGAGAATGGCGGCTTGGCCATCGCCGTCAGCGACACTGGTATCGGAATGGCGCCCGAAGACATTCCCAAGGCTATGACGCCTTTTGGTCAAGTCGACAGCAAGATCCGCCGAAAACAAGAGGGAACCGGCCTCGGGCTGCCGCTCGCCAAACAACTTGTCGAGCTGCATGGCGGGACATTCCGCATCGACAGCAAAATCGACGGCGGTACGACGGTGACCTTCGTCTTGCCGCCCGAACGCATCATCGTCCCGCCGGTGCGGTTGGTGGCCGCCCGGGCGGCGGGTTGATCGCAGTCCATTCCGCACACCGATAAGCGGCAGCGTTCGTCCCCCCTCCTCCCGCTTCTCACCAAAAAGCGATAGAGTGCCGTCACGCGGTTTCACTGGGGAGGCTCCGATGCGCCGAATGAATCTCGTTGCTGTCGCGGCAAGTATTGCCCTAAGCGTCCTTGCCGGATTTGTTAGCCGAGCGCAGGCGCAAGTCACGGTCTTCGAGGGCGCGCGGCTCATCGTGGGCGACGGCCGTGCACCCATCGAGAACGCGACGATCCTTGTCGACGGCGCGAAAATCGTTCAGGCCGGTCCAGCGGCCACCGTCAAGGCCCCCACCGGCGCCACGCGCGTGAACCTCGCCGGCAAGACCGTGATGCCGATGATCCTCGACACGCATGTCCATCTCAGCACGACGCATGACGGGATCGTTCGGGACTTGAAGCAGCGCGCCTATTACGGCGTCAGCGCGGCGCAGAGCATGGGCACCAACGGCTTCGACCTTCTCCCGATACGCAGTGAGGTGATTCCCGGGGCCGCGCGCTATCTGAGCGCGGGGCGCGGCATCACCAGGCCCGAGCCGGGACGCGATAACACTCCCTACTGGATCAATACCGAGGCCGAAGGCCGTGCTGCCGTGCGGGAGCTGGCGGCGCAAAAGGTCGACATCGTCAAGATCTGGGTCGATGACCGCAACGGCATGTTCCAGAAGCTGACGCCCGCGCTTTATGGCGCGATCATCGACGAGGCGCACAAGAACGGCCTGCGCGTCACCGCGCATATCTTCACGCTCGAGGACGCAAAAGGCCTGCTGCGCGCCGGCGTCGATGCATTCGCGCACAGCGTTCGCGACCGCGACGTCGACGACGAATTCAAGACCCTGGTCAAGCAGCACCCGAACCTCGTGGTCAATCCGAACCTGCCCGACCGTGGCGTGAAGACGGATGTATCCTGGCTCCGGCCCAGCCTTTCCCCCGCCGAATTTCAAAAGGTCGAGGCCGCGAATGTCGACAACCCCAAGGCGCAGGCCGCGCACGGGATTCAGGCACGCAATCTTGCCAAATTGAACGCGGCGGGCGTGAAGATCGTGGTCGGCACGGACGGCAATACGCCGTGGGCGCCGCATGTCGAGATGGAGGATATGAGGCTTGCCGGCATGACGCCGATGCAGGTCATCGTGGCATCGACAAAGAACGCGGCCGAGTTCCTCAAGATCCCCGACGCGGGCACCATCGAAGCGGGTAAGAGCGCCGACCTCCTCGTGCTGGATGCGAACCCGCTCGACGACATCAAGAATACGCGGCGCATCTCGTCGGTGTATTTGCGCGGCGTTCCCGTCAGCCGCGCGGGGCGCCCATAAAGCGTCACGGCGCCCTGAAGCCGGCGAGGGATCGCAACGGAGAATCCATCGGCGGCGTTGGCGTTTCGCCCGCGCCGCCGTGAGACGTCAGCGGGCGTGAGCCGCCGCAGGCGCGACTTTGGCGGCGCCATTCTTGGGCTGTGCTGCCGCTGAAGGTTCGGCGATCGCGATCATCTTGCCGGTCGTGGGATCGATCATCGCAATGACGTTTCCTTCGGCATCGCGCACCAGCATCGGTTGCCGGTCTGAGCGAATGTCACCCGGCGTCGGATTGGGCGCCGACCCAAGGTTGAGATTGATGTTCACATCGGGATTGGAGAACCAGTTGGCGGATGCCGGCGACACGAACACCGCCGAGAGCAGCAGCATAGGCAGAAGGATACGTGTCTTCATCGTGGACTCCATCAATGGGGGTGGTCTGCGATGATCCCCCTACAAGTTGCAGAATACCACGATGCACCAACAAAATGAACGCAAGCTTGCCGATATGGCCAAAGGGAATTTGCAGAGCTGGATCCGCCGCTTGGGAATAAAACCGTTTCTCTGAACGTCTCCCATTTTGCGCAGGATTTCGGCAACTTTATAACCCGAGTGGGCCATTACGCGTTTCTCGCCCCGTCAACTTTGGGTCATCCGGTGATATATTTGCAGAGGGCGCAGCCATGGGAGGCCAGATCATGCGCCGACATCTTCGCCGCGGATCGATCCTTGTCGCGCTGCTCACGCTGGGCCTGGGCGAAAGTGCTATGGCCGGTCCGATGGAAGATGGGCAGGCCGCTTATGATCGCGGGGATTTCGCGGAGGCGCTGGCTCAGTGGCGGCCTTTGGCCGAACAGGGGATTGCGAGAGCGCAGAACAATCTTGGCGTGCTCTACGAAAACGGCAAAGGCGTTCCGCAGGACCTCAATGAGGCCCTCAAATGGTACCGCCTGGCCGCGGAACAGAATTATGGCGGCGCCGAGAACAATCTCGGCCTGATCTACGCCCTCGGACGCGGCGTCCCACGGGACCCTCTGCGCGCCTATATGTGGTTCAGTCTTGCGGCATCCTCTCTATCGGGCGACATCGGCAAGACCGTGCTGGAGAGCCGCAACGTGATTGCCAGCACCATGACGCCGCCGCAAATCGTGGCGGCAACGGAGATGGTGCTGAGATGCCAAGCGGCGAACTACAAAGAGTGCGAGCGCGCCGATGATGCGGCTTCATCCGGTGTGACATCGCAGGTGCAATCGACGCCCGCGGTGGCCAAAACATCTCATGCGGTGACGGCTCGCGACTACCCCGCGGATTCGATCCGTTTCCATGAATCGGGTGCGGTGACCGTCACCTACGTCATCAACGAGATGGGCTCGGTGACCACATGTTCGGTCGTATTGTCCAGTGGTTACGGGCGTCTCGACGAGGCCGCATGCGCGATGGTGAAGAGGAGCTGGAAATACACGCCCGCTACAGAGGACGGTAAGCCCGCAACGGTCCAGTACATCTCGAAGATCGTCTTTCCGCCGAAATAAAACTCGGTGGAGGCGTCCGCCATCGGCGGACGGTGTGGGCGAATAGCGCCCCCTGATGGCTTGCTCTCAGAGCGAAGGAACTTCATCTTCCGCCGCGGCCTTTCCGAATAAACGGTCTGGCCCGAGGGGAGGAAGCTGCCAATGACACCCGAACTTATGTATCTGGTCTGGTCCGCGGCCCTGACATTCATCCTGGTTTTGATTGCGGTAAGCGGTGCTACTTTGCAAGTCGGGCTACCCACGCTTGCGGGCAACCGCGAGGGATTGCCCAAATTGACGGGTTGGGCGGGACGCGCTCAGCGCGCCCATCTCAACATGCTGGAAAGCCTGATCCTGTTTGCCGTGCTTGTGTTGGTCGCTCAGTTTGCCGGGGTCCACAACGCGAC
>DASQIQ010000410.1:0-11368 GCA_035631495.1 Micropepsaceae bacterium | reverse complement strand
TCACAAGCGCAAGCTCAGCGATCTCTTCTAATGGCCGACGCGCTTTCCGGTGAAGTCCTGGTGACGCGCCACCGCGTTCTGGTGGTGGGCTGCACCATGATCGCGACCTTGATGCAGGCGCTGGATAACACCATCGCAAATGTCGCTCTGCCGCATATGCAGGGGAGTCTTGGCGCAAGCCGCGATCAGATCACTTGGGTCTTGACGTCCTATGTTATTGCCGCCGCGATCTTCACCGCGCCCGTCGGATGGCTCGCGGCCCGCTTCGGCCGCAAGCAGTTCTTCATCGTCTGTCTTGTCGGCTTCACGCTCACGTCGATGGCGTGTGGGTTGGCGCAGAATCTGCCGCAGGAGGTGGTGTTCCGCTTCCTGCAAGGATGTTTCGGTGCCGCCCTGGTGCCGCTTTCGCAATCCATCATGCTCGACCTCTATCCGCCGCAGCAACGCGGCATGGTGATGGCGGTGTGGGCGACCGGCGTAATGATTGGGCCCATTCTGGGTCCCACGCTGGGCGGCTATCTGACCGATCTTTACGATTGGCGTTGGGTGTTCTTCATCAATGTGCCCTTCGGTATCGTCGCAGTCACAGGCCTCGTGCTGTTCCTGGGCAAACAGCGCCGCGACGCGAGTTTGCGCTTCGATTGGATGGGCTTCACTGCACTGTCGCTTGGGTTAGGCGCGATGCAGTTGGCATTCGACCGCGGTTCTTCGCAGGATTGGTTCAGTTCGAACGAGATCATTATCGAAGCTGTGCTTGCCGGGCTCGGATTCTATCTCTTCATCGTTCACATGTTCACGGCGGACAAGCCGTTCATTCCACCGCGCCTCTTCAAGGATGTGGGTTTCCTTTCGGGCTTCTTCACCATGTTCGCCGTCGGCGTCGTTCTGTTCGGAAGCTCCGCCTTACTGCCGCCTTATCTTCAGAATCTCGGCGGCTATTCGGTGACGCAGGCGGGCCTGCTGATGACGCCGCGCGGTGTCGGCACCATGATCATGATGATGGTGGCGGGCCGGCTCAGCGGCTTGGTCGATCCGCGCATGCTCATGGGGGTGGGCGTCGTTTGTCTTGCAGGCGCCATGTGGGACATGACTCAATGGACCCCCGATGTCAGCGTGTGGCGGCTTTCCGTGGTCACGATGATTCAGGGCGCAGGCATTGCCTTCGTCTTCAGCCCGCTGCAGGTGGTGGGCTTCGCCACCCTGGATCCGAAGCTCAGGACCGATGCGGCGGCGCTTTTTTCCCTGTCTCGCAATATCGGCAGCGCCATCGGCATCACCACGACGTCGGTGATCCTCGCCAGAAGCGTGCAAGTCCTTCACTCTCAATTCGCCGACCAGGTCACGCCCTTCAACCGCGCCCTGCAGTCCGGCGCCGCTGGTCTGTTCTACGGCCCCTCAACTCCGTTCGGCATCCAGGGTGTCGAAGCCCAGGTGCAGTACCACGCGCTGGTGGCTGCCTATGCCAATGACTTCATGCTGATGTTCTGGGTGTGCCTACCGATGCTGCCACTGCTCTTCTTCATGAAGAAGCCGCAGACGAAAATGCTGAAGCCGGCCGAACTGGCGATGGAATAGGGACATAGCGCCACGTTTCGCGGCCGCCGAATTGACGTAGAATTGCCGACGTGTCGTGTGCCTCGCATGAGGAGAAGCACCATGAGAGATATTAGCCGAGCAGTGCTTGCCGCTGCCGGCATCATCCTGGCGCCGGCAGGAGCTGCGAGCGCCCATATCGCGCTTTCACAGCCGAGCTTCGAGGCCGGACAGAACTACGCCGCCTTCTTCAAGGTGGAGCAAGGCTGCGATGGTTCCCCAACCATCGCGTTGAACGTGCAGATCCCAGCTGACGTGATCGTGCTGGATACTCCATCGAAGCCGGGCTGGGCGGTGAGCGCCAAGCGCGATAAAGGGCAGGTGACGGGTGTGACGTGGCGGGGGAAGCTCGCCGCCAAGGATTCCGATCAGTTCGGTCTGTTCGTGAAACTTCCGGCGAAACCCGGAACGCTTTACTTCCCGGTTCTCCAGCAATGCGAGAAAAGCGAGATACGCTGGAGCGACATTCCGGCGGCAGGACAGGCGCCGCGCGATATTGTCCATCCTGCGCCGGTTCTGCAGCTGATCGCAGCGGCCCAGCCTGCAACATCGACGTCGCACTACATGGCTGGCGACATCATGATCGAGCAGCCTTTGGCGCCGGCGACTCCGCGCGGCGCCGCGACCGCCGTCGCCTATATGACCATCATGAATCACGGCTCGTCCGCCGACACATTGCTGGGCGGCACCAGTCCGGTGGGAAAACTCGACATTCATCAAATGTCGATGGCCAATGGGATCATGAGCATGCGCCCTGTTCCAGGTGGCGTGACACTCCCGCCGGGAAGCACGATCACGTTGAACGCTCAGGGGTACCACTTCATGTTGAGCGGTCTCAAAGCACCGCTCACGGAGGGCGCGCGCGTGCCGGCGACCCTGATATTCGCGAAAGCGGGACAGGTTCCCGTCGAGCTGAGCATCGCTGCCATCGGCGCGCGGGCTCCTGCCGGGGCTGCGCCTCCCAGGGGAGCAATGCCGGGAATGCCCGGAATGACTCATTAGGGCATGAACGCGCGCGAGCCAGACCGGCCTTACCATCACGGCGAGCTCGCGCCCAGTTTGCGCGAAGCGGCGCGCGCGATCCTGGAAGAAGAGGGGCTGGACGCGCTGTCGCTGCGCTCGGTCGCGCGGCGGGCCGGCGTATCCCACGCCGCGCCCTACCGCCATTATCCCAGCCGCGAAGCGCTTCTCGCCGATGTCGCGAGCGACGGCCTCACGCAGTTGCGCAGCGAGCTCGCACAGGCCGCCGCTGCGCCTGGCGATCGGGCGGAGCGGATCGTCCACATTGGCGGCGCCTATTTGCGTTTCGCTTCGCGTCACGCGGGACTGTTGCGCCTGATGTTCGGCTCGGAGCTCCCCAATCGCGCCGATTTTCCGGGCCTTGCCGAAGCCACGGCCTTGATCGGCGATGATATCGGCCGCGCGCTCGGCGATCAGGCGGCGGGATTGGCCGCATGGGCGGCTATGCATGGGCTCGCGCTTCTGATCCTGGAGAACGTCATCGATCTCGGCCAGAAACAGGCGGGGTTGGACGTGGTGCCGTCACGGGCCGGAATCTTGCTGCGCAGCTTTGTCGAGGCGTTGCGCGACTAGCTTTTGCCTTTAAGCTTTCGCGCGACGTCGCGCGCGAAATAGGTGATGATTGCATCGGCGCCGGCGCGTTTGAAGGCGGTGAGGGTTTCGCCAATGACGCGTTCCCCATCGAGCCAGCCGCGCTCGATCGCGGCCATCAGCATCGAATATTCGCCCGACACCTGATAGACGATGGTCGGCATGCCGAAGCTGTCTTTGACGCGTCTCAGCACATCGAGGTAGGGCAGCCCCGGCTTGACCATCACCATGTCGGCGCCTTCGGCGATATCGAGCGCGACCTCGCGCAAGGCTTCGTCGGTATTGGCCGGGTCCATCTGATAGGTGCGCTTGTCGCCCTGGAGCGCCTTGGCGGACCCGACCGCATCGCGGAACGGTCCATAGAAAGCCGACGCATATTTCGCCGCGTATGCGAGCAGCAAGACATCATGATGCCCCGCCACTTCCAGCGCTGCTCGTATCGCGCCGATGCGCCCGTCCATCATGTCGGAGGGCGCAAGGATATCGCATCCCGCGTCTGCCTGAACGAGCGCCTGGCGCACCAATATCGCCACGGTCGCGTCATTGGGGATCTGACCATCAACCAGAAGCCCGTCGTGACCGTGCGTGGTGTAGGGATCGAGGGCAACGTCGCACATGATGCCGATATCCGGCACGGCTTTCTTGATCGCGCGCACGGCACGGCAGACAAGATTGTCGGGATTTTCCGCCTCGCGTCCGTCAGCCGTCTTCTTCGATTCGGGCGTATTGGGAAAGAGCGCGATAACCGGAATGCCGAGCTTTACCGCTTCTTCCGCGGCCGCGACCGCCACGTCCACCGAAAGCCGTTCCACGCCGGGCATGGTGGGAATCGCCACGCGCTTGTTTTCGCCGTCGACGAGGAAAATCGGCCAGATCAGATCCGAGGCGCTGAGCGAATTCTCCGCCACCAGGCGGCGTGACCATTCATGCCGGCGCAGCCGGCGCATGCGCAGCGAAGGATAGGCGGGGGAGTGATGCGGCATTTGAACCCGACAAAAGGATGACGTTTGGGGCACTATAATGCCTCGGAGCCGGCCTTCAACGTCCGCCGTTCCCGCATCGACTGAGTCCATGGATAGACACGATATTCTCCTCTCCCGCGAAGGGGCTCTTGGCCATATCACGCTGAATCGGCCCAAAGCGCTCAATGCCCTCACCCATGAGATGTGCGCGTCGATTTTGGCGCGATTGCACGAATGGGCGCACGAGCCCGGGGTGAATGCGGTCCTGATCGATGCTGTGCCGGGGCGGGCCTTCTGTGCGGGCGGCGATCTTCGCGCCATCTATGAAACGGGCAAGAAGGACGACGGCAGGGCGCAAGCCTTCTTCACCACCGAATATCGCATGAACGCCGCGGTGAAGCATTTTCCCAAGCCCTATGTCGCGCTGATCGATGGTATCGCTTTTGGCGGGGGCGTCGGTGTTTCCGTCCACGGCTCGCATCGTGTGGCAAGCGAAAACGCGCTCTTCGCGATGCCGGAAACGGGAATCGGACTCTATCCCGACGTCGGGGGAAGTTATTTCCTGCCGCGCTTGCCGGGGGAGCTGGGGATGTTTCTCGCTCTCACCGGTGCCCGCATTGGTCCCTCCGATATGGTCTATGCCGGAATCGCAACGCACTTCATTCCGGCCGCCAAGTGTGCCGCCATCGCTCCGCGTCTGAAGCAGGGCGAAGCGGTGGACAGCGTGCTTGAGAGCCTGAAGGAAAACCCCGGCCCGGCAGCCTTGGCCGATCATCGCGCTGCAATCGATCGGGTGTTTTCCGCGCCCTCGGTGGAAGCCGTGCTGGAGAGACTTGGCAGGGAGGACGCATGGGGCAAGGAGACCGCCACGCTGCTCGCGGCCAACTCTCCCACCAGCCTCAAGCTGACGTTCCGCCAGATGAGAGAGGGCAGAAGCCTCGATTTCGATTCCTGCATGCGCATGGAATATCGGCTTACCAATCGGGTGCTGGAGGGACATGATTTCTATGAGGGGGTACGCGTCACGCTGTTCGACAAGGGCCAACGCCCCAATTGGCAGCCCCCGAGACTGGATGCGGTTTCCGATGCCGCCATAGCGCGCTATTTCGCACCCCTCGGCGACAAGGAATTGATCGTAACTGGTCAAATTGGCACACAAATTGGCTCAGAACTGTCACAACCACGCTAAGTCCCTATTAACGCTCAACTGTTAGCCTGCAATGCGGTAGGGCCCCAAAGGGGAAGACGATGACTGCATTGCCCAAAGTCCAAACGGCCGAAAAACTGGAAGAGTCCGATTTGCTGAGACCCCGCTATCTCGAGAGCCTCAATCTCGTGGAGCGGCTGCACCGTCAGCTTCTCGATGTGATCAAGGATGAGCTCGATCGGCGCGGCGAACGCGTGGTCAACAGCGTGCAAGCGCTGCTGCTTTTCAACATCGGCGATCAAGAGCTGACCGCGGGCGAGCTGCGCACGCGTGGTCACTATCTCGGTTCGAACGTGTCCTACAATCTGAAAAAACTTGTCGAGTCCGGCTATATCCATCACGAACGTTCCGATGTGGACCGTCGCTCGGTGCATGTCAGCCTGACCGAAAAGGGCTGCGAAATACGAGACGTCGTGACGAAGTTGTTCGATCGTCATTTGGAGTCCATCGAGGCCGTCGGCAACGTCACCGGACAGGACTTCGAGGACCTCAATACGAGCTTGCGCCGGCTTGAACGTTTCTGGCTCGACCAGGTCCGTTATCGCCTTTAACGCAGGCGGAAATCCGCGCTAGTCGCGAATCATTCTCAACTTCGCGGATATTTCATCGTTACCGGTCTCAATCCTGAGACAATTCGCATGCGCGAATGATGGGTCTTGGGCTATTCTCCCCGCGAGCCGCCGTATAGAAGATCGGCAGAGCCGGGGGAGAGTAGGGACCAGATGCCGTTCGCATACGGCCATATCTTCAAGGACAATCTGGCGAAGCTGAAGCGCGAAGGGCGCTATCGGGTGTTCGCCGATATCCTGCGCCATCAAGGCCAGTTCCCCACTGCTGTGCATCACACGGCCAATGGTGTCCGCCCGATAACAGTCTGGTGCAGCAACGATTATCTCTGCATGGGTCAGCACCCCAAAGTGCTGGCGGCGATGAAAGAGGCGATCGACAAAGCCGGCGCCGGGTCAGGCGGCACGCGGAACATCTCGGGCACCAACCATTTCCATGTCGAGCTCGAAAAGGAGCTCGCCGATCTCCACGGCAAGGAATCGGGTCTGTTGTTCACCTCGGGGTTTGTCTCGAACGAAGCGACTTTGTCGACGCTTGCGCGTCTGCTGCCGGGCTGCATCTTCTTCTCCGACGAGATGAACCATGCATCGATGATCGAAGGCATGCGCCATTCGGGAGCAGAGAAGCGCATCTATCGTCACAACGATATGGCTCACCTCGATGAGCTGCTGAAAGCCGCGCCGCCGCACGCGCCGAAGATCATCTGCTTTGAATCGGTCTATTCGATGGAAGGCGATTTCGGACAGATCGGAAAGATCTGTGATCTCGCGGAACAATACGGCGCGATGACTTATCTCGACGAGGTGCACGGCGTCGGCCTTTATGGCCATCGCGGCGGCGGCGTCGCCCAGCGTGACGGGGTGATGCACCGTGTCGACATTATCGAAGGGACGCTTGCCAAGGCGTTCGGTGTGATGGGCGGTTACATCACCGGATCCACGGCCATCATCGATTGCGTGCGTTCCTTTGCATCCGGCTTCATCTTCACCACCTCGCTGCCACCCGCGATCAGCGCCGGCGCGCTGGCGGCGGTGCGTCATTTGAAAGAGAGCAATGCGGAGCGCGAAGGATTGCAGGCCCGGGCGGCGCGGTTGAAGGGCCTTCTCAGCCAGCGCAGCGTTCCGTTGGTCGATTCGCCAAGCCACATTGTCCCAGTGCTGGTCGGCGATGCGGCTTTGTGCAAGGTGGTGTCCGACGAACTCCTGTTCACGCACGGCATCTATGTGCAGCCGATCAACTTTCCGACCGTCCCGCGCGGCACGGAGCGGCTGCGCATCACCCCATCGCCGGTGCACACGGACGCGCAGATGGACCAACTGGTCGAAGCCATCGACACCGTCTGGACGGCATTGCGGCTCCGCCGCGCGGCGTGATGCCGAAGTCGCAGCTCAGCGACGGGCGCGAGATTCTCATCGAAATCGTGATCTTGGGCGGGTACGCCAAAGTGTCCGCCATCGATCCCGTGACCGGAACCGAGGTCTCGGTGATGGGACCGGGCAATGCGACTCGCGCGAGCCTGGAAGCGGCGGCTCTCAACAAGCTCGACTATGTTCTGAAAAAGAAAGCCGCCGAGGAAAGTTAGGCCAGGCCCTGTTTACATAGTCGTCACGGCCGCGACGCAGCCGATTTTGGGTGAGTGCGAGGAGCAAGGAGCGCCGTGGACGTTCACGTCCACAAGCGACGAGCGACACGGCTAATCGCCCAAAATCGGCGCGTCCCTTCGGGTTGCGGTGAAAATCGCCCTCTGGTTCGTCGAAGCGCTCAACCGTATTGTCCGATACGCTTTTCGTGCTTCTCCTGCCATAGGACGATTTTCACACGCAACGCGGCTCGCGAGGACTATGTAAACAGCGCCTAACCCTTGCGGCGGCGGCCGGATGAGGAGGCGGTGCGCCCGAGTCCGATCTTCTTGGCGAATTCCGAACGTTGGGCGGCGTAATTGGGCGCCACCATCGGGTAATCGGCCGGCAAACCCCATTTCGCCCGGTACTCTTCTGGGGTCATATTGTAATTGGACCGGAGATAGCGCTTCAGCATTTTGAGTTTCTTCCCGTCTTCCAGGCAAACGATGTAGTCGGGATTGACCGATCTCTTGATCGGGACGGAGGGTTTTTGCGAGGTCTGCATTTCGCCTTGAGAAGAGCCGCCCAAACCGCCCAGCGTACTGTGTACGCTCTTGATCATTGCTGGGACTTCGGAGACGGGAATGGGATTATTGCTGACATAGGCGGCGACGATGTCGGTCGTCAACTTGAGGATATCGTCGGATTTCAAAATCTGACTATCTGAATTTTGCGCCATTTGCCAAATCCCTGAAAGCTTGACAGTTGCAATGCTTGGATGGCCGTTTATGCATTTGCCGACAAAGAAATCAAGTCAAAGTCGCAACAGTCAAAGACATCGCATGCAGGTGAAATAAAATATCCGAGACGAGAAGACCTTGGTCTGGACCAATCGAGCCAAGAATGTCGACTAGGCAAGGTAACCGGAGACCTTCGCTTACCGTCCCGAGATCAGCATAAGCCAATCTGAAGTCGTTTGTTTCGGCAGGGATTTCATGTGCGGGTGGCCTTGCGCGTTCCTCTCGTAGACCCGCAAGGACAAGATTTCTGTGTGGGTGGTGCTACGATTTATCGTGCGCTCTCCCCAGATTTGGTAAAGCTGCCCGATGGGTGCACAACTCGTTATTGTGAGGTGCAGGAGCGTGGCATGGCAGTGAGTGAAGCTTTTTTCGCCCGCGGGGTGGCCGAAACCGACCCGGAGCTCGCTGGCGCCATCGCCAAGGAATTGCGGCGCCAGCAGGACAAGATCGAGCTGATCGCCTCGGAGAATATCGTCTCGCGCGCAGTGTTGGAGGCGCAAGGCTCGGTGCTCACCAACAAATATGCCGAAGGCTATCCGGGCCGGCGCTATTACGGCGGCTGCGAATATGTCGACATCGCCGAGACTCTGGCGATCGAGCGGGTGTGCCGGCTGTTTGACTGCAGCTTCGCCAATGTGCAACCGCATTCGGGCGCGCAGGCCAACCAGGCCGTGTTCTTTGCGCTGTTGCAGCCCGGCGACGTCTTCATGGGGCTGAACCTCGCCTCAGGCGGGCATCTGACGCACGGCTCGCCGGTGAACATGTCCGGCAAATGGTTCAAACCGGTTCCGTATAATGTGCGCCGTCAGGATCAGCGCATCGACATGGATGAGGTCGAGCAGCTTGCGCGGGAGCACAAGCCCAAATTGATCGTGACCGGTGGTTCCGCCTATCCGCGCTTGATCGATTTTGCGCGGTTCCGGAAGATCGCCGACTCCGTGGGCGCCTATCTGATGGTGGACATGGCCCATTTCGCGGGGCTGGTTGCGGGCGGCGTGCATCCCAATCCGCTCGATCATGCCCATGTCGCGACCACGACCACGCACAAGACCTTGCGCGGGCCGCGCGGCGGCGTGGTCCTTTCGCGCGATCCGGAGCTGGGCAAGAAGATCAATTCGGCGGTCTTTCCCGGCCTGCAGGGCGGACCGCTGATGCATGTCATTGCGGCCAAGGCGGTGTCGTTCGGCGAGGCCTTGAAGCCCGAGTTCAAAGCCTATGCGCGGGCCGTGGTCGAGAACGCCAAGGTGCTCGCCGAAACCTTGCAATCCGAGGGCCTGGATATCGTGTCGGGCGGGACGGACACGCATCTGATGCTGGTCGATCTGCGCCCCAAAAAGGTCACCGGGCGCGCGGCGGAAAGGGCACTCGATCGCGCCAATATGACCTGCAACAAGAACGCCATCCCCTTCGATACCGAAAAGCCGGCGATCACCTCGGGCATTCGTCTTGGTTCGCCGGCCGGCACCACGCGCGGCTTTGGTCCAACGGAGTTCCGTCAGATCGGAAAGATGATCGCGGAAGTTTTGGACGGCGTTGCCGCCAAGGGGGACGAAGGCGACCCCGCTATTGAAACCAGCGTTAGGAACCGCGTCCTCGATCTCTGCCACCGCTTTCCGATCTATTCTTAAGATCGAAGAAAGGCATCTTTCATGCGTTGCCCCTTCTGCGGACATGACGACACCCAGGTCAAGGATAGCAGGCCTTCCGACGATAATGCCGCGATCAGGCGCCGACGCCTCTGTCCGGGGTGCGGCGGCCGCTTCACCACTTTCGAGCGCGTGCAATTGCGCGAGCTCACCGTGATCAAGAAAGCAGGCCGGCGTGAACCCTTCGACCGCGAGAAATTGGAGCGCGCCATCCATCACGCGTTGAGAAAGCGCCCCGTGGAGGCAGAGCGCGTCGAGCGCATGATCACCGGCATCGTGCGGCGACTGGAAAGCCTGGGAGAGAACGAGATTCAATCCAGCATGATCGGCGAATTGGTGATGCAGGCGCTCTCCTCGCTGGACAAGGTCGCCTATATCCGCTTTGCCTCCGTCTACAAGAACTTCCGCGAAGCGAAGGACTTCGAAACCTTCGTGGGCGAACTTTCCAGCGTCGATCGGGATTGACCAGCAGCGCACAAGACGACATCGGCCATATGCGCCATGCGCTGCGCTTGGCGGCACGCGCCTTGGGCAATGTCGCGCCCAATCCTGCCGTTGGCTGCGTGATCGTCGCCGCGGACGGGCGCATCGTCGGGCGCGGGCAGACTCAAAAAGGCGGCAGACCTCACGCGGAACCCGTGGCCTTGTCACAGGCGGGCGGCCTCGCGCGCGGCGCCACCGCCTATGTCACGCTCGAGCCCTGCTCCCATCATGGACAAACCCCGCCCTGCGCCGATGCGCTGGCAGCCGCTGGGATCGTGCGTGTGGTGGGCGCGATCATCGATCCGGATCCGCGTGTGTCGGGAAACGGCTTTGCTCGCCTACAAAGCGCGGGCGTCACGGTCACGCGCGGCATTCTTGAAGCGGAAGCTCGTGCGCTCAATCTGGGATTCTTCCGGCGTGTTATGGAAGGCCGGCCTATGGTGGCCTTGAAGATCGCGCAGAGCGCCGATGGTTATGTCGCCGATGCCGAGGGCAATAGCCGGTGGATCACCTCGCAAGACGCTCGGCGCCACGGCCATCTCCTGCGCGCGCGCCATGATGCCATCCTGGTCGGCATCGGAACCGTTCTTGCCGATGATCCGGAGCTGACCTGTCGTTTGCCCGGATTGGAGCATCGCTCCCCGTTGCGGATCGTTCTTGATTCTCACCTGCGAACGCCCGTCGCATCCAAGCTCGTCCGCACCGCGCGCGACCACCCCACGGTCATTTTCACGGCCGCGCCGAACGGCGGCGACGCGCTTGTCGCGCAAGGTGTATCGATCGAACGCGTTGAGGCCGGAAATGACGGGCGGATCGATATTGCCGCCGTCCTGCGGGCGCTCGAGAAGCGCGGGTTGACACGACTCCTCGTCGAAGGGGGGCCCGCCGTTCACGCCTCATTCCTGGGCCGCGGATTTGTCGACATGATCCATATCTA
>DASQIQ010000409.1:0-13690 GCA_035631495.1 Micropepsaceae bacterium | reverse complement strand
ATCTTCCGCGTTCAGCACCTCTACGAACGGCAGCAGCCCGATCAAACCGACGCCGAACGCAACCTTCGCGGCCGAAATGCCATGGAGCCAATCGGTCAGCCACAGGGTCAGGGCGAGGAGAACGAGCACGCATGCCTTGGTCGCCATCGGTGACCACGGAACGACCGCGCGAAAATGCGCTTGCACCTCGGCACGCCGGCTTTCCAGGCTCTCGATCTCGGGGGGAAACAGCCACAGCGTCAGCCGCCAGCCGATCAATATGGTCACGACAGAACAAGGGAAGAAAGCCAGCAGCCAGAACGAATAGGTGACATCCACCGCCCCGATTCTCTCGATGACATTGCGGGCGGTGATGGCGCCGGTGCCGGCGATGATCATCTTGTCGAAAATGGCGCAGGTGTAGGTGACGAGCAGGAAAATGCCGCGTCCGATATTGGAGCCCTTGTCAACACCGAAGAGATTGATCACGCCGATACAGATGGGCGCCATGATCACCACACGCGCGACACCCGAGGGCACGATGAAGACCAATAGGAAGTTGATGACGATGAGCCCAAGCAGCAGCCGGCTATAGGTCAGGCCGACACGGTTCACCACGAAACCGGCGATGCGCTGCGGCAGTCCTGTCTTGGTCGCCATAGTGCCGAGAAAGACCGCGCCGATGTAGAACCAGGATGCGTCGTTGACGAAGCCGCTGAATATCACCTCCGGCTTGGCGATGCCGAAGACCCAGAACAGGAACAGACCAACCAGCCCGGCCGAGGCGTATTCCATCACCTCGGTCATCCAGGCGATGATCATCATCGCCGAAATGGCGAGAGCCGCCTTGGTGTTCGAGGCGAGCGCCAAAGGGGAAAACCAGATCGCAGCACCGGCGCCCAGGCACACCACGGATTGCACCAAACGCAATTGAGAGCTGCGCGCGCCAGCGGCGGCGACATGCGGCTCGGCAACGGGACTGTCTATCGCAGTCAACGCGTCCTCCCTCACAAATCCGTCGGCGGCTTCCAGTCTTCGTGGCCTTCCAGAAGCGTGGTTGGCGGATAGGTGACCATCTTCTGAAACAGAAGATGCATGAAAAGGAACAGCGGCTTGGCCTTGAACACCAGCAGTACCGCCTCGTTCTCCGGATCGTCGTTGAAGTGCTGATGCACGCAGCCCGTCTCGACGATCATGATGTCGCCGGCCTTCCAATCGATGCGCCGCCCGTCGTGGATATCGTAACCGCGCCCTTTGATGACGTAGAAGACCGCGCTGTTCAGATGCCCATGTTTCTGGCCGAAGGCGCCCGGCCCATAAGCTTCGATATGGGTGTCGATCGACTGGCCGACGGCGGTCGTCCCCGGCGTGATGCCGGTCTTGCTGAAGTGCTGCGGTCCGCCTTTCCAAGGCTTGTCGCGGAACGACAGCACGCGCGGCTGGCTGAGCAGATCCTTGGTCAGCTCGCTATAGGTGCCTTCGAGGGCGCGCACGAAGGTGCGCTTCTTCTGCCACCGCTCCCATACCACCGGCTGCTCGCGATTGTGGGTCGCGGGCGCGGGGTCTGCGTCCGTGGGAAGATCTTCCGTCGCCGATTTGGTCAAGAGCCTACCTTTGAAATTAAGGACGACGGGGGATCGCGTTCAAAAGATTGGACGGCGAATATTGATCGGTCAGCACGCGTGTATTTGGATTCCAGTCGACCTTCGTGCTGAAGAGAGGCAGGAGAAAACTCGTGCCGGTACCGCGCTTGCTGAGCGCCGGTTCCAGCAGCATGGCGTTCTTCTTCGCGTTATCCGGATCGGCGGACAGGATTCCGTTTGGCCGGCCGACGATGATGCGGTTGGCGAGCTTCAAATTGAAGAACGGGCCGAACACGGTGCGATAGGTGACGGACTCGTAATCGTAAAGCGCGCTGTCGGAGAAGGTGTTGGCCACGATGACGCCGTCTGGCGTCATGATCGATTTGACCTCCTGAAGGAATTCTCGCGTCAACATGTGCTCGGGGATGTAATCCGCATCGAAGGCATCGAGCAGCACGAGATCGTAATTCGGCTTCTGCGGGATCATGCGTTTCACGAAGACCCGCCCGTCCTCGATGAAAACGCGCGTCTTCGCTCCCGGCTTGAATTCGAAATATTGGCGCGCGACGGAGTCCACCGCCTTGTCGAGCTCGACAAGATCGATCTGCGTGTTGGGCAGCATCTCCTGCAGAGCGGTCGGAATCGTCCCACCGCCCTCGCCGATGATGAGAATCCGCTTGGGGTTCGGATTGAGATAGAGGCCAGCCAGCATCATCTGGGTGTAATCGAAGATCAGTTTGGTGGGCTCGTGCAGGAGCTTGCAGGATTCACGTCCGAAGGGGCGCGGATAGCGGAACAACATGCAGCGTTCATCGCCATCCTGCGTCACGAAGATGTTGCGGTAAAGCGAACGTTCCTGATGCAGCAATTGCTGCTGCGCATTGGCAGGCGCCAAACCGAGGATCGTCAGCAGGAGCGTAAAAAAGAGCGCAAGTGCACGCATGGCGAGATCATTCTCTCCGGTAGTTTGTTAGAGCCCCCAGGCCGCCCAGTATAACCGAGATGCTGATGGCAACCATCAATATGGTGTTCACCTCGAACAGCAACACAAGGTAAAAGGCCGTGAGCAAGGTGCCGAGGCTGCTGCCAAGCGTCGATATAAAATAGAGATAACCGGCGTCATGGCCGGAGGATTCCTTGTTCTTCACAATGATGCGAATGGCATAGGGCGAGACCATGCCGGCGAAGATGGTTGGCACCAGGAACAGCCCCAAACAGGTCGCCAGCGAACCAAAACGGGGATCGCTGATCGTGTTGAACATGAAATCGAGGACCGAGGTTCCGAACAGCAGTATCGGAAGCGTGGTCAGGGCGGAGGTGACCAGGATGCCGCACAGGCGCGTGACGCTGGGCTGGTAGCTCGAATAAATGCCGCCCAAGAGGTAGCCGATGGACAGCGCGAGCATGAAAACGAAGATCACCGAGCCCCAGACATAGATGCTGCTGCCGAAGGAAGGCGCGATCAACCGCCCGGAAAGCAGCTCCACCAGCATGACGTAGAAGCCAGACCAGCCGGCGATGGTGTAGGCCCAAAGGGCGCTTTTCTTTGCCATCATTCTTTTCGTCGTCCTATTTGAGGCCGCCTTCGTCCGGGCCCATGGGTGTGACGGTCACGCCCAAATAAGAGCATTCCGGACCATAAAGCAGAGCTTTCACATCGTCGGCGGAAAAGAGCTTCACCAGCTGGTCCACCTGCCCGGCCAAAGGAAGGACCAAGCCCGCTTGTTGGGCCAAGTCCATGGTGACGTCCATATCTTTTTCCTGCCAGGTGAACCTGGTCGAATCCCAGCGCTTCAGCGTCAGATTGAAAGCGGGGCATTCGAGCAGCACCTCACGCATCTTTTGCGCGTCCACGCCGAAGCGCTTGGCAAGCAGCAGCGTCTCGTAATTGGAGACGCAATGCACCCAATGCAGGAGATTGTTGCAGGCCTTGGCCAGTTGCCCCGCGCCCACGGGGCCGACCCGAAGCACATTGCGGCTATAGGCCATCAGAACCGGTTTGGCGCGCTCCACGTCTTCTTCCGAGCCACCGCAAAGCGAGAGCAGCGTTCCTTCTCGTGCGCCCGAAGCCCCGTAGACCACCGGCGCATCGATGAAGCGCTTGCCGCGCTCTGCGCACAGGGCCGCCAGCTCTTTCATGGTGTTCGGGCTGTTGGTCGCGACGACGGCGATGAGCGCATCAGGCGCCGCATATCGCGACAACGCTTGTGTGACGTCGCGCGATTGCGCGTCAGTGGAGACGACGAGGAGGAACAGCTCGGCTCTCTGCGCCAGATCTTCGAGGCTGGCCGCCGCGCCTATGCCGCGCGATGCGACGGCTTTCAGTTTCGCGTGGTCGGGATCATAGGCGCAAACGTCGTGACCCTTGGCAAGGAGATGGCCCGCGATCGCAGCGCCCATCTCACCCACTCCGGCCAGACCAACTCTCATAGCGTCCTCATAGGTGCTTACCCGGTGTGCTGCGTGATGGTGTCGATCAGCGCGGGCTTTCCGGCTTTAACAGCCGCAATCGCTCGCTTAAGAGCCGGTGCGATGTCGGCCGGATTTTCGATCGGACCTTCGGAATACCAGCCCATCGAACGGGCCAGGGTGGCGAAATCGGGCGCCGGATCCATGATGTCCATGCCAATGTAAGCGCGTTCTTCGGGCGTACCGCGCTGGCGCGCCACTGTGATCTGGTGCTCCCAATCATTGTAATAGGCGCGATTGTTATGCATGACGCAGAGCAGCGGCACTTTGTGCTTGGCGGCGAACCACAGCGCCCCCGCATCGAACATCAAATCGCCGTCGGTCTGACAGTCGACGACAAGGCGCCCCTTGCCGCGATGGGCGAGCGCAACGCCGATGGCCATGCCGATCTGCGTTCCCGTGCCGAGCGCCTTGCCGGGCCAGCGATAATGTCTGTCGAAATTCCACAGTTTCAGGGCCCAGTCTTCGAAGGCCTGAGTGGTCAGCACCCAATCTTCCGATTTGATCTGTTCCCACACTTCCATGGCGAGGCGCGGCAAGGAGATCGGCGAAGCATCCCAACCTTCACGCGCTTCATCGCGCCATTTGGCGCGCTGCTTGTCGTGGATCTGTTTGATGGCATGCTTGCGCTCATCGATGCGCTTGGCCGCTTTCGCGTCTTTGGCCGCGCGGGTGCGACAGAGATCGGTGAGAGTGGGAATCGCAAGCTCGGTGTCGGCCAATACGCGGGCCGCGCATTCGGGAAATTTCTGATATCCCATCGCCCATTTGGAAATCTCGATGTCGGCAAAACCGATATCCGCCCATTCGCAGTGATCGGGATAGATCGGGCGCAGCGTGCGGTTGATGCGGTCATTGTCGTGCGTCGGGCGTTCCCAATCGCGGCAATCGAGCGCCAGAATCAGATCGGCCGATTTGAAGATGGCCTTGTTCATCCGGCAATCGAGCGGATGCTCGGTGGGAAAGTTCAGCCGCGATTGCACGTCGGAAACGGCGGCGCCAATGGTCTCGGCAAGCGCCACCATATCCGTCAGGCCATTAGCGACTCTTCCGACATATTGGGGGAGCAGCACGGGCCATTGCGCGGCAATCAGACGGTCGGCAATGTCGCCAAGTGCGGAAAGATCGGGCGCAAGCTTGCTCGGGCGCTTCACGGCGGCGGGCCGCGGCAGGCGAACCGGTTCGCTCAGCGCTTCTTCCTGCAGCCCGGCGTCGTAGCACATATAGATCGGGCCCTGCGGCTCGCTCATCATGATGGAAAAAGCACGCGCGAAACTGTCGGGCACACCCTGGATGCCACCGGGCTGGTAGTCCCATTTCACGTAATCGCGGACCACATTGCCCTGCACATTGGCGGTGTGATCCCAATCGACGCGCGGGCGGCGCTTGCCCTCGTCCATCGGGCCGGTGGCGCCGATGACGAATACCGGCGCGCGGTCGGTATAAGCGTAATAAATCCCCATCGTGGCGTGCAGCAGCCCGACCACATTGTGCACGATGACGCAAAGCGGCTCGCCGCACGCCTTGGCGTAGCCATGCGCGATCTGCACCGCGATCTTCTCGTGCTGGCAGAGCAGCATGGGCGGGTCATTGTGGTTGTGATTGACCAGGGAATCATGCAGCCCGCGATAGGAAGCGCCCGGGTTAAGGGTGATGAAAGGAAAGCCGAATTGACGGATCAAATCCGCGATGACGTCCGATTGCCAGCCCCGATTGGGCGTGGCAGCCGCGCTACGATCCGTCATGAAGTGCGCCCGCCGGTCAGTGGGAGTGCCCGTGACTATGCCCGTGGAACGGATCATGGTCATGATCGTGATCGGGCGCGGCGATTTCGCCTTCGGAATAGCCCAGCATCAGGGCTTCCATGACGCGCCGCAGCGGATCTTCCGAGAGCGGCACATGGGCGGCGATGAAACCTGCAAGCCGTGCGAACACCAGCGGCTCCATAGCGATGCGCTGATAACCGCTCATCTCATCTGGCGCGCGGTTGGAGTCGATGGCGGCGGCAAGAAGCTCCCGGAACAGCCGATCCAAATGCGCATGCACCGGATCCGGATTCTTTCCCTGCTTCTTCATCGTGGCGAGAAACGAGTGCGCATGCGCGACGAAGCGGTCATAGGCGCCGGCATCCGGACCGGATTCTTCTTCGAGATCTCCACACATGCTTCACTCCAGGGCTAGGTTAGGGTACGCGATCCGCGAGCTGGTCAGCCGAAAATCCACTGAAAGACCAGACCTTCGAAGAGCGGCAGACCGAGGAATAGTTCAAACACGCCATAAAGGACTGCCCAGGCGAACATCCGCCCCTCACGCCGCTGTTCCTCGCTGGTCACCACCGGCTCTGGCCGTTCGCGCAGCTCCTTGATGAGCTGGATGATCGAAAACAGCAGCCCCGGTATGCCGATCACCAAAGGGAGAAAGCGCGCTTCGGGTGCATAGGTGAAGGCAAGACCGACCGCCGCCGCAAATGCGATGAGCATGATGGCGCTGACAAGGATGCGCCCCTCAAGCATGGCTCGGCACTGCCTTGTTGGTCCGGCGCGAGCGCCAAAGATAGAAGCCGACGCTGGCCAGGATCATCGCAATCAGGATCAGCGAGATCGGCCGCCAGAAAAAGCTCGCGCCAAAGAGGCCGATCGCCTTCTGCAAGGAATCCTCGGCGATCTTCCCGAGAATGACTCCGATGATGAATGGCGCGCGCGGCCAATCGTGGCGTTTGAACAGATAACCGAGGCTTCCCATCACCAGAACCAGGATGAGGTTCTGCCAGATGCCGCCGTAGAGATAACAACCGAGGAGCGCAAACACCAAAACATAGGGGATGAGGAAACTTGCCTTCATCGTGCCGAGCCTGCCGATCCATGGGCCGGTGGCGGTCAACATGATTACGGCAAAGATGTTCGCGATGACGAGCGCCCAGATCAGCGACCAGACGATGTTGACATGCTCGGTCAGCATGGTTGGGCCGGGCTGAATGCCGAGCATCAGGAAGGCTCCGAGCATGATCGCCATGCCCGACGAGCCCGGCACGCCGAAAAACAGGGGCGGAAGAAGCGACCCCGCCTCTTTGGCGCAGCTCCCGGTCTCGGCGCCAATGACGCCGGCGACCTCGCCTTTCCCGAAACGTTCGGGATGCTTGGAAGACTGCACCGTGTGGCCATAGGCCATCCATGCCGCCGCATCGCCTCCGAGGCCCGGAATGACGCCGATGGCCGCGACCAGCAGCGAGCAGCGCAGCACCAGCCATTTGTGTTGGGCGACGTCTCGCATGCCGTGGAAAATCTGCGCATAGCTGACTTTGCGCGACACGGGTTCGGGCGATGAACTCGAACCCTGCAGCTTCGCGGCCGTCTCAGCCGAAATGTCATAGGCACGGCCTTTGACGCCGAGCGAAATCATCTCTGGCACGGCGAACATCGAGAGCACGGCGACGATCACGGAGAGCCCGTCCCAGAGCCAAATCTGACCGAAGGTAAAGCGCGGACTTCCCGTCGAGGGATCCAGGCCAATGAAGGCGCACATCAGGCCGAAAAGACCAACGATCATGCCCTTGACGAAACTGTCTCCCGAGAGCGTCGCGATGAAGGTGATGCCCAGAATGGCAAGAAGGAAAAACTCGGCGGGGCTGAAATTCAGAATGATCGGTTCCAATATGGGAAGCGAAAGTCCCAGAAACATCGCGCCGAGAAGGCCGCCGACGGTGGAGGCACCGAAGCTCGCGCCCAGCGCGCGCCCAGCCTCGCCCTTCTTGGTCATCGCGTAACCGTCAAGGGCGGTTGCCGCGGCCGGCCCGTCGCCGGGGACGCCGATCAGAATGCTGGGGATCGATCCGCCGGTGTGGACCACGGCATGCATGGCGCAAAGGAACACCGCGCCGGTGAGCTGATCCATGTTGTAGACGAAGGGGATGAGGAGAACGAGGCCGAGCTTGCCGCCCAGGCCCGGCGTCGATCCAAAGAAAACCCCCATCGGGACGGCGATCGCCATCAGGAACAAAAGGCGCGGCGTCGTCAGCAAGTCGAACAGCGTCGAAAAAGCCACATCGAAATGCATCGGCGCGTCCTCATTCCGGCGGAACAAAAACCGCCGGCCCGTTCTCGCTTATATCATCCGCCGGCGGCGGATTTGAGGGCGGCGACGGTCTCCGGGGGTTGGTTTAACGCCGCTTTGATACGCAGCTCGACCTGATCGCCAGGGGCAGGGTCGATATCGAGGTCGAGCTTCTTGGCCTCGGCAAGAAGCTGGGGGTCCTTCATCGCGGCCGTTAGGGCTTCGCGCTCGACAGCCAGCACATTGGCGGGAATCCCGGGCGGTCCCGCCGTCAGCCGGCCGATTTCGGAGAGCGTCTCGACCAGGGCGAGCAGCCGCTTGCCGCGATCGTCTTTCACATATTGCGAGGCCCGGGGCACGCCGGGAAGCGACGCGGTATCGCCGGAAAGCGCAAGGGCAAAGAAACCATGCCCTTGTTTGACGAACTGCTCCATGGATTCGGCCGTGCCCACTTCGGCCATGACCTCGTTGCGCAGCATGCTCATCTCGCCCTCATTACCGGTGAAGCCCGGAATGATCTGGACATTAAGATGCAGCGCGTCGGCGAGAATCCGCGTGTCGTTATAAGCGGCCGATCCGATGCCTGCGGCGGCGAACTTGATCGGGGTCTTGGCCTTGATCATATCGTCGATATTCTTGAACGGGGACGTCTTGGAAATCATCAAAGCGCGCGTGTCGTCGGCCGCCTTTCCGATCCAACTGAATTTGGTGAGATCGAACAACACCCCGTCGCGCTTGATCAACTGATCGTAGATCAGGCCGGTATTGAACATGCCGAGGGTGAGGCCATCGGGCTTGGCTGCATAGATCGTGTTGGCGCCGACGATATGGCCCGCGCCCGGCACGTTACGCACCAGGACGCGCGAGCCCGGAAGATGCTTTTGCAAATAGCGCGCGATCAGGCGGCCATAGGTGTCGTAGCCGCCACCAGGGCCGGTCGCGACGATATAGGTGATGGTCTTGCCCTTGAACATCTCGCTGTCCGCGGCCACGGCCGGCGCGGCAAGCAAGAGAGTCAGCCCCAGGATCGTCGCGACGAAACGCTTCAGCATCGTTTCCTCCAATGGAGTATTCCAGATCGGCCGGAGCCGTGGCGTCAATATCCTTCGGCGTTTTCGATCTGCTCGAACCAGTTGAAACCCATCGCCTTCACGATGCGGCTGTTGATAACGATGATGCGCGCTTCGTGTTTGGGATCGCTGTTGAAGTGCTTATGCGTGCAATAGGGCGGGATATAGACGAAATCGCCTTGGCTCCATTCGAAGCGCTTGGGTTCCTCTTCCCAGCTGAACTCCATCTCGTGATTGCAATCGAACCGCACATCCCAATGCAGGTCGTAGCCATTGCCTTCGATGACGTAGAAGACTTCTTCCGAAAGATGACGATGCTTGCCGGTCGCTTTGCCGGGAGGAATGAACTGCTGGTAGAGGTCCAGACAACATTCCTTGGTGTCCATCTGCTCATTGATGATGTGCTTGATCAGGCCATCGGGGGAGCGCTCCAGGGGCATCTGGCTCGCCTTCACCACGTTCAACCGGCCCTTGTAATCGCCGCGGAACTGCTCCGACGCTTTGAGCGCCTGCGAATAGAAATCGACTTGCTCGACTTGGGCGTGCGATTTTTCGCGTTCGCGCGGGTCTATGACTCTGTTCATTCAACAATCCCTCTCAAAGTTCCGGCGGCGGCAAATAATCCCGCTGCGCTTGGCTTTCCGGCTCCTTCGGCGGCCAGGCAGCGATCTTCTGGAAAATCAGGTGCATGAAGAGGAACAACGGCTTGGCCTTGGCGACCAGGACGATGGCCTCTTCATTGGGGTCGTCGTTCAGATGCTGGTGCACGCAGGCGTTTTCGACGATCAGCGCATCCCCCGCCTCCCAATCGAGACGGCGCCCATCATGGACATCGTGGCCTTTGCCCTTCAGGACATAGAAGACCGCGCTGTTCATATGGCCGTGGCGTTGGCCATAGCCGCCGGGTGCGAAGCAATCGATATGCGTCTCGATGGACTGCGCCACCTTCGCCGAGCCGGGATTGATCACCTTCTTGCCGAAATTCTGCGGCCCGCCTTTCCATTTCAGATCTTTTGAGTGATAGACGCGAGGCTGGGTGAAAAGCTCATGCACCAATTCGCCATAGGTGCCTTCGAGGGCGCGGACGAAGGTCCGCTTTTTGGTCCAGCGCTCCCAGACGGGCTCTTCGGTGCCGCTGTTGTGACCGGGGCCTGGAGACCCTTTGGGGTCGCGGAGCGTGGCCGTTTCGTCGCCTTCAGCCAAAGATAACCTCCTGAATTTGCAAAGGTTCGGCAGCAAAACAGGGCGCTGCTGAGGGGCTTACCCCAATTGGACAAAGCCGTCCCATGATGCCGGGATGGCTGTCAAGGGCGGCCGGCCTTCGCTGCGGGAATGAGAAAATCCGCCGCGCGACCTCAGGGATTGAGGAACCCGGCCAGCGTGCTCTGGGCTTCCGGTGTGCGCCGGATTTCGGCGAGCCGACGCGCGGTTTCCGCAATCAAGGCCTCATTGGGGGCGGCAAGGCGGACATCATCGATCAACACCTTGGCGGCGCGCTGCGCCTCCCGTTTACCGGCCAGGAGTTCGGCCACGATTTGCGCCGCTCTGGCCCCGATCTCGTCCAGACTGGAGAGCAGATGAACAAGCCCCAGACGGTGCGCCTCGGCCGCGTCTAAGCCTTCAGCGGTCAGGAAATAGCGATGGCAGGCCCGCGCACCCATGGCGGGGATCACATAGGGCGAGATGATGGCCGGAATAATCCCGAGCCGCACCTCCGAGAACCGGAACGTTGCCAGGTCCGAAGCCAGCACCACATCGCAAGCGGCCACGAGCCCGACCCCGAGCCCGATCGCGGCGCCGGGGACGACAGCCAGGGTCGGAACCGGCATGGTGTGAAGCCGATGCAGCAACTTGGCGAGCTTGAGGGCATCTTCGTAGTTGGATTCAAAAGAGGCTGCCATCGTTTGCGTCATGGCTTTCAGATCGAGCCCTGCGCAGAAGGTGCGGCCATTCCCGAGAAGCACGAGGACCCGCAATTTGGGATCATTGGCCAGCCATTCGAATGCTTCGAGAAGGGAGGCAGCCAGCGGCGGATCGATGGCGTTGGCGCTTTTAGGCCGGTTGATCGTCACCCGTGCAATACCTGCCGTATCCATCGCGACGTCGAGCGGTTCGTTCATCTCCATCCCCTGAAGTGGTTTCACGGTTTCCAGCCAGCCCCTGGCGGTGACCTTGTCGAACCGCGATGGGTTGTCAATCAGAGACCGAGAATCCGCTCGGCATTGCCATGGTAGAATTTCTCGAGGAACGCATCGGAGAAACCGAGTTCCTCCCATTCCTTGAACAGGCGCGGGTAAGGGATGCTCGGATAGTCGCTGCCGAACATCATCTTGTCCTGCAGCCGTCCGCGCATATCGCGCACGAGGGTTGGCGGCAGGTATTTCGGCGCCCAGCCGGACATCTCCCAATAGACATTGCCCTTGTGGAGGGCGACGGCCGTGGTCTCGTCGATCCACGGATAACCGGGATGGGCCATGACGATGGTGAGGTTTGGAAAATCCG
This sequence comes from Micropepsaceae bacterium, assembly GCA_035631495.1. Classification (GTDB taxonomy): domain Bacteria; phylum Pseudomonadota; class Alphaproteobacteria; order Micropepsales; family Micropepsaceae; genus CAIYRG01. Next base: position 2,037 of record DASQIQ010000409.1, on the reverse strand, counting down.
CCGCCAGCGCGTCGATGGAGGAGGGATGCGCGTGGCGCGTCTTGGCGCCCATGCCGCCGGGCATGCCCGCGCCCATGCCGGTCATCCCGACATCGATCATCACGGCAACGCCGAGGGCTGCGATTTCCTCGAACAACGGATAGTAGCGCCGCTCGTCGACGCTGAAATGCTGCATGATCGGGTGGAAGTGAAAGCCCATCATCTTTAGATCGCGGATGGCGTGGCGCGCCTCTTCGATGGCCCTCCGACCCGCGGCGGGCTCCACTGCGCCCCAGGCCTGGACGATGCGCTTATGCCGGTCGCGAAAGTCCGCGACATAATCATTCGAACAGGGCGGGGTCCCGATGGTGGTGGAAAGATCGAGTGCCACGAGACAGGGCTCGATACCGGCCGCTTCGAATTCGGCCATCACGTCGGCTTCCGTCTTAGGCTTCCACTCGCGTTTCCAATAGGCGGCGAGCGCCTCCACGTAGGTGCCCTGGCAATCGATCCATTGCTGCGTGCCGGGATAGGCGTGGAGGTCGATTTTCCGCATGGTCACACGCGCAAGCCCTTCGAGCGCAACTGCCCGCGCTCGGCGGCCATTTCGGAAAGCCGTTTCTTGGACACTTTGCCGAAATTGGAGAGCGGCAATTCATCCACGACAAGCAGGCGTTCCGGGAGTTTGATTTTTGCCATCTCCTTTCCTTCCAGAAAATGGATGAGCTCGTCAAAGGAAAGCGCGGAGCCAGGCTGCAAAACCAGGCAGGCGCACATGCGCTCGCCCAATTCTGCGTCCGGCACCGGCACGCAGGCCACATTCTGCACGGCGGGATGGGAGAGGATCAGGTTCTCGATTTCCTCCGCGCTGATCTTTTCGCCGCCCCGGTTGATGAGGTCCTTCTTGCGCCCCTCCACCATATAATTGCCGGAACTGTGCTGGCGCATCAGATCGCCCGAACGATAGAAGCCGTCCGGCGTGAAGACCCGTTTGTTGTGCTCCTCCGCGCCATAATAGCCGCGCAGCGTATAGGGCCCGCGGCAGCAGAATTCGCCCACCTCGCCGAAAGCCACGATGTTGTCGTCCTCGTCCAAAAGCATGATCTCGTCGTCGGGGCAGATGGGGCGGCCCACGGTTTCCAGCCGCACGTTAAGGGGATCGTCCAGGCGCACAAACATCAATACGCCTTCGGCCATGCCGAAATTCTCCTGGACCGTGACGCTCGGGATCAATTCTTGCGTCTTGGCGCGAGTTTCCGGCTGGAGGCGCTGCCCGCCGCTTTGGATCACTTTGAGCGAGGAGAGATCATAGTTCGATATCGTGGAATCGTTGATCCAGCGGATCAGGAGAGCGGGCACGACATGGATATGGGTGACCCGGTGCTTTTCGACCAGCCGTAGAATCACTTGCGGCGAGCTGTCGGTGGAAAGCACGACCCGAGCGCCTTTGAAAATGAAACCCTGAAGCCCCGGACAGGCCAGCGGTAGATTGTGCGAGATGGGGAGCACATCGAGCAGCACGCTCTCCTGGTCGATGCCCGTGACAGAGCCCGCCATTTTGGAATTGTAGACATAGTCGTTATGCGTGCGCGGAATCAGCTTGGGCACGCCGGTGGTGCCGCCGGACAAAAGGAACAACGCCGGATCGGTGGGATCGATTCTGATGCGCGCGAGTTCGCCCGCGTCGCGCGAGGCTTTGCGCGCGATCAATTCGTCCAATGATACGAAGCCGTCCGGCGCTTCACCCAGGACGATCCCGTATTTTAATTCCGGCTGTTCTTTCCTGATGCGCCGTACCAGCTCGCGAAAATCGAAGTCGCGATGCTTGTCGGGCATGACGCAGCCTATTGCGCCGGCAATTGCCACGAACTGGCTGATTTCGAGATAGCGATGCGCCGGCAGCGCCATCACGGGAATGGCACCGATCTTCTGCAGCGCGAGATAGAGATAGATGAACTGGATGCGGTTCGGGAGTTGCACGACGAGCCGGTCGAGCGGCTTGATGCCGAGATCGAGGAGATTGAGCGCGAGATTCGTGGCGCGAGCATTCAATTGCGC
>DASQIQ010000408.1:0-4220 GCA_035631495.1 Micropepsaceae bacterium | reverse complement strand
ATCGAACGCATCTCCCGCGATGATCACGCCATCCCGGATCTCGGTCACGCCGGGCACCGCCATGATCGCGTTCGCGACCTTGGGCGCAATCTCGTTCAGAACCGCCGGGTCGTCGCCGAAGATTTTCACTTCGATCGGCTGCGGCACCGCGGTGAGGTCGCCAATCAAATCTTCCATCAATTGCGCTGTCTCGACGTCCAATGCGGGGATGGTCATTTGGGCCTTCGTGCGGACCTCCGTCATGACCTCCTCGATCGGACGCCGAGGTTGAGGTTTCAGGCGCACGAAAATATCGCCGACATTGGCCTCCGTGAGGGCTCCGCCAAGCTGCAAGCCAGAACGCCGCGAATAGGTGGCCACCTCGGGCGTCGCGCGGAGAATCTTCTCGACCTGCTGGAGCATCGCGTCCGTGTCTTCGAGCGAGTTGCCGGGCGGGGAGATATAATCGAAGACGAAACCACCCTCATCCATGACGGGCATGAAGCCCGAGCCGACTTGGGTGTATGCCAAATATCCCAGTGCCAAAAATGCGGCAACCACCGGCAAGGCAAGCATGGGAAATGCCGAAAGCCCGTCAAAAGTCTTGCGATAGCCGGACAGCACGCGGCGGAAGATCGGCCCCTGATGTTCCTGGTGTTTGGCTTCCTTGGCGGTGATGAAATAATCGGCCATCAGCGGAATGGCGAAAAAGGCCGCCAGAAAGGAGATGATCAGCGAGGCCGCCAAGGTCAGCGACAGCGCCTTGAAGAAAGCACCGGTCACGCCGGTAAGAAACGCAAGCGGAACAAAGATAATGATGGTTGCCGCCGAGGAGCCGGCGAGCGGCTGGAGGAACTCCCAAGTCGCGGCACGGATTTCCGCGTGGCCTTTTTCTCCCGTGCTGTGCAGCCGTCGCTCGATCTGTTCGATGATCACAATGGCATCGTCGATGATCAGACCGATGGCGGCCGCCATCCCCCCCAGCGTCATGATGTTGAAGCTCATGCCGAGCACGGCAAGCAGCAGCACTGTCGAGGCCAGAACCGCGGGCACCACGATCAAGGTAATGATCGTGATCTTGAAATCGCGCAGAAAAAGCAGAAGCACGAGACCGGCGAGCCCGACACCGATCAGCACTGCCTCGAACACGCTATTGGCCGAGCCGAGGATCAGCTCGCTCTGATCGTACCAATTGCTGATCTTGAAATCCGGCGGCAGCTTCGGCGCATAGCCGGCAAGCGCGGCTTTGATATCGTTCACAATCTGGACGGTATTTCCATCCTGCTGCTGTCTAATGGCAAGGATGATGGCGGGTTTGCCGTCCCCGGTAACGATAGTCCAACTTGGCGCCGCCGTTTCATAAACCCTCGCCACATTCGACAGATAAATCGCCCCGGCCGGTCCGCCGCGCACGATGGTCTGACGGATTTGATCGGGCGTCGTAAGCTGGTTGTCGGAAAGCGTGAGAAGCAGCTTATGGCGGTCCGAGACGCGGCCTACCGCCTGCAGCACATTGGCCGCTTTCAAGGCGTTCGAGACTTCGTCCATGGTAAGTCCGTAGCTCGCCAGCCGTCCCGGATCGATATCCACGCGGATTTCCCGGGGCGCGCCGCCTTGGACATCCACCTGCTGTACGCCCTTGATCGAAGCGAGCAGTGGCAAGAGTTCGTATTGCGCGATCTCCCGAATCTTCACCAGGTCCAGTTTGTCGGAGGTCAGGCTGTAGGCGGCGACAGGAAAGACATTGGTATTCATGCGCCTTATGTCGAAGGTCGCTCCGGGAGGAAGCGAAGGCAAGATGCGGCTGATCTCGGCCTGGACCTGAAGGGTCGCGACCGCCATGTCGACACCCCAATCGAAATTGAGGTTCAATTCCGCGCTGCCTCGGCTCGTGGTGGAACGCACGTCGACGAGGCCGGGGACGCTCTTGATCGCCTCCTCGACGGGCCGTGTCACTTGGATGACCATTTGCGCCGCCGGCTGGTCGCCGGCGTCAATGAGGATGTGGATGCGCGGAAAATTCACCTCCGGAAACAGCGCAACCGGCAGGCCGAAAGCGCTGAACGCGCCGCCGATGGCAATCACCGCCAGCAGAAACAGGATCGATCGGCGGTGTACAGAAGCCCATTGGGCTAAATTCATGGCTTGGCCTCCTGCACCGCGGGTTTGGCCTCTTCCGCGGAGGGCTTGGCATCATCCGCCGAAGGCTTGCCCTCCACCTTCACCGGGGTGTCATCGTCGAGCTCTGAATTGTTCGAGATGACGACGTCCGAGCCCAACGCGGGGTCGAGCCCGTCGATGAGAGCCATGTCGTCGGTCTCCACCAAGACCTTGATGTCCTGTCTCTTGGCCGAGTCCTCCGAGACGGTGAAAACGTAAGGCCCTTTGGCGTCTTCAAGGAGCGCCGTCCGCGGAATCAGAATGCCTTGCAGTGGCGGCAGAGTGATATGCGCTATCAAGGTAGTCCCAAGACTGAGGCGTGCGCCGGAAGCCGCGGGAATGTCGGCGATGGCCTTCACCAGATGGGTCATCGGATCGACGGTCGCGCCGATCGAGGTGAGCTTGGCCATGAATTCCATGGTGCCAAACGGGGCATTGAGCTTTACAGCGGCGCCTGGCGCCAGCTTCGAGGCGTCTTCGGGTTCAAGGCCGAGTTCTACGACCACGTCGGACCGGCTCGACACGGTCGCGATCGTGGTATTGGCCTGGACCTTATCTCCCGGGACCGCCATGAGCGCGGTGATCACGCCATCGAAGGGCGCGCGCAGCACCGTTTCGGTCTCGCCGGCGCCGATGCTACGCTGCTGTTCCAAATTTAGCTGTGCATCCACCAGCGCCTTGCGCGCCGTAGAGATTTGGTCGTTGGTTGCAAGCTTGTTGGCGAGCAGCCGCTCCACCCTGGCGAGATCCTGCGTGGCAAAATCCACCGCCGATTTCGCTTGCGCAAAGGCCGCATTGTTCGCCGGCGCGGTGATGACCGTGACGATCGGTTGGCCCGCGCGTACGAAGTCACCCTCGCGGACATTGACAGTCTTGAACACCCCGTCGCGCATGACGGCGATCACGAACGTATGCTGCGGCGATGACGCCACCACGCCATAGGCAAGGGCCAGCGGAGAGAGCGACCCCGTGGTTGGCGCAGCCACTGTCACGGTTGCCGTCCCCTCGACCTCTGCCTCCTCGGCCTCGCCCGCCGGCATTGCGCTGATGCCGAAGAACCCCGGAAAGACCGCGATAGCGATCACGAAAACGGTCACTGCCAGCGAAGCCAGCAGCAGAGTCGACCTCAGAAGCGGACGCCTCATGGCATAGGTTCCTTCGTTTCAATAGCGGGCTGGATTTGTGTCCCCAGGACAGAGCTGAGCGCAATAGCATCATTCCACAGCGATTGTCTGAGATCGGAAATCTCGGACTGGCGATTGAGTACGGCGCTCTGCAGGGTCACATAGGTCAGAGCCGGCAAATCGCCGGCCGTATAAGCCCGCTCGGCATTTTCCGATGCCGTTTGCAGTTCGGGCACGCGGTCCTGGATTTCCTTTATGGCGTTGGCCAGCTCCTGCATCTCGCTCCATAACTTCCAGGCATCGCCCGTCGTCTGGTCGAGACGCGCTTGATATTCCGAAAGAAGCTGCGCGCGCGTGGCGGTCTGGACCGCGATATCCCCCTGATTGTGATCGAAGATCGGCAGATTCAGGGTTGCGCCCAGACTGATGGTGTGAACATTCGTCGTGTCGTCCGCCCGTGAGATACCAAGGGAAAGACTCGGAAACTGAGCCAACACCGATTGGCGAAGAGTCTGCTCCTGACTCTGATATCCCAATTGAAGGGCGCGCAAATCGGGGCGCGTTTGCGCGACTTTGGCGAGCGCGGCGTCTAAGGCCGCCCGGTCCGGAATTGGGGGCGTCGCAAGGGGCCGCAGGGGCAATTCGACCTGTGGCGCAACTCCTAACAGGGTGCGCAGCTGATAGTCCGCTTGCGATCCCGTGCGCTCGGCCGTGCGAAGCTGGCTGCGGGCATCGAGGAGGGCGGCCAGATCGATGCCTGCCGTATCGAAGGTGGCATCCCCGGTTTGAAGCGCCCGCCCGGAGCGATCGGCCTGCGTTGCGTATCTCTCTTCGAGGTTGGCGAACAATTCGCGCTTCTCCGCCGCATTGATGCGCTGCACATACAAGGTGCGTGCTTGCGCGACCGTTTGCCACTCCTGCCAGAGGAGATTTAGTTGTGCTGCGTCTCGCGCGGCG
>DASQIQ010000407.1:0-15988 GCA_035631495.1 Micropepsaceae bacterium | reverse complement strand
CGAGCAAGACGAAAAAGTCCGGCAGCTTTTCGCCACGGTGGAAAAGATCGAAGGCTTCTATCGCCATGCGTCGACCCACCCGGCGGGCGTGGTGATCGGCGATAAGCGGCTGGACGAGATCGTGCCGCTCTATCGCGATCCGCGCTCGGAAATGCCGGTGACGCAGTTCGATTACGAGGACGCCGAAAAGGCGGGGCTGGTCAAATTCGACTTCCTGGGTTTGAAGACGCTTACCGTGATTGCCAAAACCGAAGAGCTGCTGAAGGCGCGCGGCATTGCGCTCGACACGCAGCGGATCGATTTTGGCGATCCGCCGACCTTCGAGATGCTGTCGCGCGGGGAATGCGTCGGCGTGTTCCAGCTGGAAAGCCAGGGCATGCGCGACCTGATCAAGAAGCTCAAGCCCGACCACATCAACGATCTTGTCGCCTTGGTGGCGCTCTACCGGCCGGGACCGATGGATTCGATTCCGAAATACATCGCCTGCAAGCATGGGCGCGAAAAGCCGGATTTTCTGCATCCCAGCCTGGAACCGATCCTCTCCGAAACTTTCGGCGTGATGACCTACCAGGAAGACGTGATGCGGATCGCGCGCGAACTCGCCGGCTACACCATGGGCGAGGCCGACCTGCTGCGCCGCGCCATGGGCAAGAAGATCCCGTCGGAGATGGCCCAACAGCGCGAAGCCTTCCTGAAAGGCTCCGCTGCCAAAGGCATTTCCAAGGACGTCGCGGAGCAGATTTTCGAGCAGGCCGCGAAATTCGCAGGCTACGGCTTCAACAAGGGCCATGCCGCGGCCTATGCGCAAGTCGCCTATCAGACCGCCTATCTCAAGGCCAATTATCCCGTCGAGTTCCTGGCCGCGTCGATGACGCTGGACATCGGCAACACCGACAGGCTCAACATTTTCCGCCAGGAAGCGGCCCGCCTCTCCATCGACGTGCGCGCGCCCGACATCAATCGTTCGGAGGCGTTCTTCGCCTGCGATTCAGGCAGCGGCAGCGAGGTCGAACGTACGGGCGGCGGCGTCATCTACTACGCGTTGGCGGCGGTGAAAAATGTCGGACGCCAGGCGATGGACCATGTCGTCGCCATTCGCGAAGCGGGAGGGCCCTTCCGCTCCATTGCCGATTTCTCCCGAAGGATCGATCCGAGACTGATCAACAAGCGCGCCTTCGAAAGCCTGGTCAGGGCAGGGGCCTTCGATGCGCTTCACAAGAATCGCCGGCAATTGGTTCAGTCGGCCGATATCGTATTGGGGGATGCGGCGCGCAATATGCGCGACCGCGATGCCGGGCAATCGAATCTGTTCGGCGCGGCCGAGACCCAACGGCAGACGCTTCCTCTTCTTGCTGCCGACGATTGGCCGGTGCATGAGCGGCTGGCAGAGGAATTCTCCGCCATCGGTTTCTATCTCTCGGGCCACCCGCTCGACGCCTATGCGCAGTCGCTGAGGCGGCTGGGCGTTACGCGCTATGCCGATCTGATCGCGGACGCCCGCCGATCTTCGGTCAAAGCGACGCTGGCCGGCACCGTGATCCGGCGTCAGGAGCGCCGCGGCAGGAACGGCGATGCTTTCGCCTTTGTGGGGCTGTCCGATCCCAGCGGCATGTTCGAAGTGATGGTCTTCTCCGAAGCGTTGGCGAGCGCACGTCCCTTTCTCGAGGCGGGGCGCTCGATCCTGCTCAAGGTGGTTGGCGACTGGATCGACGATGAATTGAAGCTGCGCACGATCCAGATCGAAGACCTCGACGCGGCTGCGGCGCAGGCCGGCGAAGGGTTGAAAATCCGCCTGTCCGATCCAGCGCCGATTCCGGCCATCGCGCGGGAATTGAAGTCGCCCGGAAAAGGGCTGATCACGCTGATCGTGCCCGGAGGGGTCGACAATCAGGAAGTGGAGATCGCTCTGCCCAAGCGCGTGCAGGTGAGCCAGCAGCTCAAATCCGTGCTCTCCTCGCTTGCTGGCGTCACCGAAATCGAGACGGTTTGAATGAGCGCGCGCGGTTGGTGGTGGGTGGGCGCGGTCCTCGACTTTATCCTGCTGCTTCCCGCATTTTACATGGCGATGGGCGCCATCGACATCGCCATTCGCAGCGAAGGTTCGCCCACCGCCGTAGCGGTTGCATCTCTATTCTCCGCCCTTCCAATATTCTGCATCCTGTCCCCCTGGGCCGCGAGGCGCGCACTCATGCGGGCGCGATCCATGAGGCAAATCGTGGTGCTCCTTGCGACGCCTTGGGTTTACGGGGTCTTTCTCATGGTGTTCTTGTTCAGCGGGTAAGAACCGTCGTCGATATGTTTTAAGTCCTTCCCGGCCGAGCGGTGGCACGCCGCGAGGGGAAGGGAAGCCATTTCGTGAAGATCGAGTGCTCACTTCCCCAATTGGATGCCCTTTCCCTCGCGCTTCGCGCTCGCCGGGCATGACAACGTTGGTTTCAGGTGACTACATTCCACATTAAAATCGGAACGTGTGACCCAGCCGGATGGTGAGTAAGGATCGCTGCGCCGCAAATGCGCTTTCTTGGATGATCGCGCCTTGACCCAAGGCGATGAACAATTCATTGCCCGGCTCATATTCCCACCGATAGCGCGCCAGGAAGGCGAAATTCCTGCTGATATTGTCGAACTGCCCTTGGATGTCCAAAGACATGTCGGGCACGAAATTGACGATTGTCTCCAGCGCCAAGAGATGGATATCGACGCGTCCCGTCGGAAGATCGATGGAGGTTCCCTCATAACTCGGCAACAGCTCGAAATAGGCGTTTGGCCGGTAGGAAAGTGCGATCTTCGTGTGGACGGAGTGGCCGTTGTAGAAGCTGCAACATGTGACTTCGGCATCGATTGCCAAGGGGCGTCCATCGAAGCTGCGAAATCTCACATCGATGTTGGTCCAATCGTAAGCCCCCTTTAGCACCGGTACATTTCTGGGCAGGAAAAAGCTAGCCGGTACGTTTTCCCCACTGTTGATAAGCTTGAACGTGATCTCATCGCCGGCCGCGGAGGCGGCGCGCGCCACGACGTCGTTCGAACGCGACTCCAATCTATCGTGTAAATCGGTGACGAATTCATAGTCCGTGTCGAATTCGAGCTGATTCAAAAACGTGCCGCGATAGCGGTTCAGATGCGTTACGCTTCCATCATATTGGCGGATGTCCGTGCGGTTGATGAAGCCGAGCGCCGGCTGGAAGTTCTGACCGATCTGCTTGAACACGAAATCGCCGCCCCACGGTTCATTCGGGAAACCGACAGCGAGCGCGGTGGAACTGTCATCGCCTTTCTTGTTGGAGAAACTGCGGTCGTAAAAGACATCGGTCGTGAAAATCTTGGAGCCGAGAAAGCTGGAATCCATATATTGAAAGTCCGCGCCGGCGACCGTGTTCTTTGTTGCGCCGGTCGGATCGCCATTGGTGAAGATGATCCCCACTTTTGATTGCGAAAAAACCGGGTGAGTAATGCGCGCGACGGATAGTGCCTGTCCGGGCGTGGTTGGCGTCTCGTTGGTCATGACGCTCAGCGCACCGATGCCGAAGCCGTCATGTTCGCCCGACAATTTTCCCCCTGCCAGGATCGTTACCGGCACGCCCTGAACAAGGCCGATATTGCGCGAGAAGAACGGCCGGCCATTGTTGGAGCTTCTGTCGTTGTAGTTGCGCATGAAATTATGTCCGCCGAATTCGAAGGTTCCGGCGTCTTGCAGGAAGAAGTCTCGCGTTTCCGGCGTGAAAAGCGAGAATCTGGTGGTGTTGACTTGGCGCACGTCGAGCGGCGCGTCGGAAAAATCCGGATTGACCGTGACGGTTCCCGTCAAAGCCGGGGTGATCTTGTAGAACGCGTTGCCGCCTTCGGCGATGGAAAGGCTGTATCGATCGGTCGGGATTTGCCAATCCCGCTTGAGACGCAGTGCCCCATAGACTTGCACGTCAAGACCCAGCCCGCGATTGACGTCGGTGATGCCGGTCAGGTTGCCGTTCTGGCTGATGTCGGTAAAGGCGAGCGTCGGATTGAAACCCGACCAGTATTCCCGCTCGTTCTTGTGCCGGATGCGCCGCGAGAAATCGAAACCCCATTCGGCCTGGTCGGCGCTGAAGGAAAGGTCGCGAAAGGGAATAGCGACCTCGGCCGTCCAGCCGTCGGGGACACGGCGAACGCGAGCCGCCCAGATCGTGTCCCACTGCGTCAGCTCTTGCGTGTTGTTGAGCTCGAGTTCGTCCGTGCGCCCGCCCGAGGCGCCGACTTCGAAACTATAGGCGTTGCGCCTTGTTTGATTGGGATCGAGCTGGATCACGAAGGAAACGGAGGTGTAGAGCGGGCCATCGCGCTGCATGGACCGCACGACAATGGCGTCGGGCTGGCTGTCGTAGTTATAGACGCCGAAATAGAGATTGTTCTCGTCATACATGATGCGCAGGACCGTGCGCTCTGTGGGCTCGGTGCCGGGGTTTGGCTGTTTCTGGGTGAATTTTTCGATGATTGTCGCCTTGGCCCAGGCCGGATCGGACAGATCGCCATCGATGACGGGCGCTTCGGACACATCGATGCGCGCCGCCCTAGCGGTCGGTCTGATCAGATTCGCCGTCGCTGCCGGCGCCGCCGGCTGCGCCGCCGCCGGGCTACTCATCGCAGCGCAAATTACCAGGGCGGACGCTGCTCTAGCGCCCCAACCCCAAAATCCGAGTCTCACGTTTCCCCCCGGGCGTGTCTTTCCCGCCCGATATATTTGTGTGTCATATTATGCCGGAACACGGTCGACCGGCATACTGCTCCCGTGAGCATAAGCCCGTGATCCGCCGTTCTTTCTCTGCTTGCGTGGCCGTGAAGAACTACCTATAAGGCCCGCCATCCCGCACGCGGGGCCGGGTGGTCGCCCTCAAGGATGACTGCCCTTCCGGTGTTCGTCTGACCCTCAAAGTCCGGCGGATCACCCCCGCGTTAGGCTGAACCGGAAAAATAGGAGCTCATATGGCATTGCCGGACTTCAACTTGCGCCAGCTTTTAGAGGCAGGCGCCCATTTTGGACATCGCACCCAACGCTGGAACCCCAAAATGGGGTCCTACATTTTCGGCGCCCGCAACGACATCCATATCATGGACCTGACCCAGACGGTGCCATTGCTGCACCAGGCGCTTGTCACCATGCGCGATGTGGTGGCGGGTGGCGGGCGGGTGCTTTTCGTCGGCACCAAGCGACAGGCCTCGGAACCGGTCGCGGTGGCGGCCAAACGCTGCGCGCAGTACTTTGTGAATCACCGCTGGTTGGGTGGGACGCTGACCAATTGGCAGACGATTTCGCACTCGATCAAGCGGTTGCGAAACCTTGAAGAGACGCTCAATTCCGCCCACACCTCGGGCCTCACCAAGAAAGAGCTGCTGCAGATCATGCGCGAGCGCGAGAAGCTCGAACGCTCGCTCGGCGGCATCAAGGAAATGGGCGGGCTGCCGAGCATGTTGTTCGTGATCGATACCAACAAGGAATCGATCGCGGTCGCCGAAGCGCGCAAGCTCGATATTCCGGTTGCGGCAATTCTTGACTCGAATTCGGATCCAGACGGCATCGCCTATCCGATACCGGGGAACGATGACGCTTCGCGGGCCATCGCGCTCTACTGCGATCTCGCGGCGCGCGCGGTGATCGATGGGCTCTCCCAGGGTCAGGTAGCCTCCGGCGCCGATCTTGGCGAGGCCGAACATGTGATCGAAGACCTCAGCCACAGACCTAGTTTGGCTGAAGTCGAAGCCAGCCCGCTGGGCTGACGTTCGCACCATTTGAACTTGTGGTGGGGGCGAAAGGAACTCTCAAATGACGAATATTTCCGCCGGAATGGTGAAAGAGCTGCGCGACAAGACAGGCGCGGGCATGATGGATTGCAAGGCTGCGCTTGGCGAGACCAAGGGCGATATTGAAGCCGCCGTCGACTGGCTGCGGAAAAAAGGCCTTGCCAAAGCGGCCAAGAAGGCCGGCCGGATCGCGGCCGATGGGCTTATTGGGATCGCGACCGCCCCGGGGCGGGGCGCCATCATCGAGGTCAATTCCGAAACCGATTTCGTCGCGCGCGGGGGCGAGTTTCAGAGCTTCGTTGGCCAGTGTGCCAAGAGCGCGCTCGAACAAGAGGGCATTCTCGAACGCTTGCTTGAATCGTCATTTGCCGGCGGGATAACGGCGTCCGAAGCGCTTTCCAACCTCGTCGCCAAAATCGGCGAGAACATGACGGTGCGCCGCAGCGCGGCGATCTCGGTCTCGCCCGGTATTGTCGCCTCCTATGTCCACAATGCCGTGGCCCCCGATCTCGGCAAGATCGGCGTTCTGGTCGCGCTGGAATCGAGCGCGGACCCGGAAAAATTGATGGGTCTGGGCAAGCAGTTCGCCATGCATGTTGCGGCCGCAAACCCACTCGCGCTGAGCGTCGATGCTTTGGCGCCCGAAGTGGTGGCGCGCGAACGCGCCATTTATGCCGATCAGGCGCGGCAATCGGGGAAGCCCGAAAACGTCATCGAGAAGATGATCGAAGGGCGCTTGCGCAAATTCTACGAAGAATCGGTTCTCCTATCGCAGGTTTTCGTGATTGACGGCGAAACGCCCGTCGCCAAAGTCCTTGAAAAAGCGGGGAAGGATTTCGGCGCGCCGGTGCGCCTTGCCGGTTTCGTGCGCTTTGCGGTAGGCGAGGGGATCGAAAAAGTTGTCACCGACTTTGCCGCGGAAGTCAGAGCCACGGCGGGGGTCTAGGCGGCCACTTTTGAAAGTGGCCCCTATCGCGGGATGGATGGGGCTTTTGGAGTTGGGTTGCCGCGGCCCATGCGAGGAGCAGCATTCATGACCGCTGTCCCCAGATACCGCCGGGTTCTACTCAAGGTTTCCGGCGAGGCGCTGATGGGGTCGCAATCCTATGGTATCGATGTCGCGACCGTGGAGCGCATCGCTGCGGATGTGAAGGATGCGACGGAGGTGGGCGCCCAGATCTGTCTGGTCGTGGGTGGCGGCAACATATTCCGCGGCCTCTCGGGCGCGGCGGCAGGCATCGACCGCGCCACGGCGGACTATATGGGCATGCTCGCAACCATCATGAATGCACTGGCCATGCAGGCCGCTCTGGAGCGCGTGGGCCTTCCCACGCGCGTGCAATCGGCAATTCCCATGACATCCATTTGCGAGCCCTATATCAGGCGTCGCGCGATCCGCCACATGGAAAAGGGCAGGGCCGTGATCTTTGCCGCCGGCACGGGGAATCCTTTTTTTACGACCGATACGGCGGCGGCCCTGCGAGCGGCGGAAATGAGCTGCGATGCCATGTTCAAGGCGACTCAGGTCGATGGCGTCTACAGCGACGATCCGAAACGCGTGAAGGACGCTGAGCGCTATGATTTTCTAACCTATCATGAGGTATTATCGCGCGATCTGAAGGTCATGGACGCGTCCGCCATTTCGCTCTCGCGTGAGAACGAAATTCCGATCATCGTGTTCTCGATTCACGAACGGGGAAACCTGTCCGCGATCCTAAAGGGAACCGGACGCTGCACGGTCATCGGCGACAGAGCCTTAGGAACTTCAAATCCGCCTCACTAGGGTGGCGAATGTGAAGTTCCTGAACGCCGGTACAGCATCCGCGTGGGGAGCTCAAATTAAGGGAATCAGCCTACAATCAACAGATTGGTCGTGTGGCATTGAATTCGAGGTTCGTTCGCAAGGCCTTGCCAAGGGGTGGCGAATTTCCGATTGGCCGCACTAGAATGAGGACCCGGTGCGCACACACCGGTTTTTGGGGGAGGCTAGGATGGCCCAACTGCCACCATTCGATAAGGAAGATGTGAAGCGGCGTATGAAGGGCGCTGTGGCGACCTTAAAGCATGAATTCGCCGGCCTCAGGACCGGCCGGGCAAACCCCGCGATTCTGGAACCGGTCATGGTCGAAGCCTATGGCAATCCGATGCCGCTCAACCAGGTCGGGACCATCAGTGCGCCGGAGCCAAGGCTGTTGACGGTGCAGGTCTGGGACAAGGGGCTGGCCAAGGCGGTGGACAAGGCGATTCGCGATGGGGGGCTCGGCCTCAATCCCCAGTTGGACGGGCAGCTCGTGCGCATTCCCATTCCCCAGCTCAATGAAGAGCGGCGCCGTGAATTGGCCAAACTTGCCGCCAAATATGCCGAGCAGGCGCGGGTGGCGGTCCGCAATGTGCGCCGCGATGGCATGGATCATTTGAAGCGGCTGGAAAAGGATCACGTGATCAGCGAGGACCAGCATCGCAAACTGTCCGACGAGTTGCAGAAGATGACGGACGAAAGCGTGCACGAAGTCGACCACGCGCTCGCGGCGAAGGACCAGGAAATCATGCATGTGTGAGTGCGCGGCAGGCGGCATGGAACAAGGAAACAACGTTTGACAAAACCCATATTGGACGCTGCGCCTCAAGAGCCGGCTCCTCCAAGCCATCTCCCGCGGCATGTCGCCATCATCATGGATGGCAATGGCCGATGGGCTAAGAACCGGCTTCTTCCGCGCGAGGCCGGCCACGTCAAGGGCATTTCGGCGGTGCGCAAGGTGGTTCGAGCGGCGCGCGAGCTCGGCTTGCAATATCTGACCCTCTACACGTTCTCGACGGAAAATTGGCGCCGCCCCGAATCCGAGGTTCGTCATTTGATGGGTCTCTTCCGCCGCTATTGCCGCGCCGACATCGAGAAGCTGCACCGGCATAATGTGCGGGTCCGATTTATTGGCGCGCGGGTTGGACTCGATCCCGATATCGCCGAGTTGATCGAAGGCGCCGAATCCCTGACCGCGTGCAACACCGCTTTGAATCTCGCCTTTGCTTTCAACTATGGCTCGCGCGAAGAGCTGGCCGATGCGGCGCGCGTGCTGGCGCGCGAAGCGGCGGCAGGCCGCCTCGACCCAGACCGCATTACTCCCGATCTTCTCGGCCAGAGCCTGCAGAGTGCCGGTATTCCAGACGCCGATTTGGTGATCCGCAGCGGTGGTGAAAGGCGGCTCTCCAATTTTCTGCTCTGGCAGGCCGCTTATGCCGAGCTGGTTTTCATCGATAAATTGTGGCCCGATTTTGGGGCCTCGGAACTCCAGGCCGCACTGGAGGAATTTGCACGGCGGGAACGCCGTTTTGGCGGTGTCTCCGACGGCGAGCGCTCGCGCGGGGAATCGCCGGTTGCCCAAGCCGCCATGCGCGCTTTGGCGGCCGAAGCCTTCGATCCCGAGTGAACATCAGGATTAAATCTTGTGATGAACACGCAGCCCTCCATGCCGGCCCGGTTCGAACTCCCGGCACGAACGGCATCGGGGATCGTCTTGGGGCTCGCGGCGGTGCTTGCTCTGCTTGCGGGTGGGCTGATGTATTCCGCTCTGCTGGCGGTGGGGGCTATAGCGGCCTTACGCGAATGGCATCGGCTGGTGAATGGCGGACAACTCGCACGGGAAATGATTCCGACGGGGCTCGCTATGATTGCCGTCGTATGGGCGGTGCAAAAGCCCAATGGTTTGGCGCTCTCGTTTCTCGCCATATCGCTCGGCGCCGGTGGCGCGGCGCTTTCGGCGGCATTGCGGCGCATGCCGGTGCTCTGGCCGGTTCCCTGGCATGCTTTCGGTGCGGTCTATGTCGGCCTGCCCGTCTTGGCCTTTGCGCTCCTGCGCGACCAGCCACGCGGTGCTGCGATCGTCGGAGGCCTTTTTGTGGCGGTTTGGACGGCCGATACCGGGGCGCTCTTCTTTGGTAGCCTGATCGGGGGGCCGAAGCTCGCGCCGGTGCTTTCGCCCAACAAGACTTGGGCGGGGTTTCTGGGCGGCACTCTGGCGGCGGGCATCGCAGAATCGCTCTATGTTGGCTTGCTGGGGGGGGCCATACTTCCAGCCGCGGGTTTCGGAATTTTCCTTGCCCTTTTGGGCCATTGTGGTGACCTCTTCGAGTCTTGGGTGAAGCGGCAATTTCGTGCCAAGAACACAGGGCGTTTGATTCCCGGGCATGGTGGCATGTTGGATCGAATAGACAGTCTGTTGTTTGCGGCCCCCGCATGCGTGGTCCTGATGTTTCTGACTGGCTTCAACCCCTTTGAAGGCCACTTGCCATGAATGGCGCGCTCGTTCCCACCGGCGCCGAGCTTGACCTTGCTCCGGTGCTTGACCGGCGCGTCACGGTTCTGGGAAGCACGGGTTCTGTCGGCGTGGGGACTCTCGAAGTGGTGCGCTTTGCGCGCGCGCATTATGGGCCCGACTCCTTTCCGCTCGAGGCAATCACAGCGCAAAAGAATGTGAATCTTCTTGCCACCCAGGCTCGCGAGTTTCGACCGCGAACGGCCGTCATCGGTGAATCCTCTTTGAGGATGGCGCTGATAGACGCGCTTTCCGGCACCGGCATCGAAGTTCTTGCCGGTACGGATGCAATCCTCGAAGCGGCTCTGCGCCCCTCGGACATGGTGATGAGCGCCATCGTGGGTACGGCTGGTCTTGCTCCGACGCTCGCAGCCCTTCAACGCGGTGCGATTGTCGCTCTGGCAAACAAGGAATGCATCGTCGCGGCCGGCGAAGTGTTTCGGCGTGCCGCGAACAATTGTCAGGGAGTCCTGATTCCGGTCGACTCCGAGCACAATGCCGCATTCCAACTTTTGGATTTTGCGCAGGCGCACGCCATTGAAAAGCTCACGCTTACTGCTTCGGGGGGCCCGTTTCGCACCTGGTCGCTCGACCGCATGGCGAGCGCCACGCCCGAGCAGGCGGTGTCTCATCCCAATTGGTCCATGGGCGCCAAGATTTCCGTCGACAGCGCAACACTGATGAATAAGGGGTTGGAGCTGATTGAAGCCCATATTCTTTTTGGCCTGCCGCCGGAGAAGTTGGACGTCATCATCCACCCGCAATCTGCGGTACATTGTTTGGTCGCCTATGCCGATGGCTCGGTGCTAAGCCACCTCTCGGCGCCGGATATGAAGACACCCATCGCCTATGCCCTAGGGTGGCCGCGGCGCATTGCCTCTCCGTCCCGCCGCTTGGATTTCGCAGAATTTACCCAACTGACCTTTGAAAAGCCCGATTTGGCGCGCTTTCCTTGTCTTCAGCTCGCGAGAGTTTGCTTGCAGATGGGCGGTGCGGCCCCTACCATTCTCAACGCCGCCAATGAAGTGGCTGTTGAGCAATTCCTTGGGCGCCGTATCGGTTTTCTCGGAATAGCCCGGACGGTAGAGCGGACGCTGAACGCGCTAGCCCGGGAAATGAGCGGGCGGACGCCGGAAACGCTCGAAGAAGTGCTGGCGCTCGATGGCGCCACGCGCGCTCAAGCGCGGGAAGCATCCGGCGTGGCGGCGGCGTAGCGTGCCGGTTTCGATGAGGAGTACGTGTGGGTATGCCTAGTTTGGTCGCCAATTTCTTCTCTTGGATGGGCGTCGGTCTTCCGGCGTTTTTGTTCGTCATCACTCTGGTCGTGTTCATTCACGAGCTCGGTCATTTTCTGGTCGCGCGGCTATGCGGGGTGACGGTGGAGACCTTCTCTATCGGTTTCGGGCGCGAAATCTTCGGCCTCACCGACCGCCATGGAACGCGCTGGAAAGTCTCCTGGATTCCGCTTGGCGGCTACGTGAAATTCGCCGGTGACGCGGACGCGTCGAGTCGGCCCGACAGCGCCTCGCTCCAGCAGATGGATGCAAGCGCGCGCCAGGGAGCGTTGCACTTCAAGCCGCTCTATCAACGCGCTTTGGTCGCGGCCGCAGGACCCATCGCCAATTTCATCCTTGCGATCGTCATCTTCGCCGGAGTCATCTTGGCATTTGGCAAACCCGCCGAGCCGCCGATTGTGGAAGCGGTGACACCCGGCTCTGCGGCGGAAATCTCCGGCATCAGAGCTGGCGACACCATACGCTCCGTAGGCGGAGAGACGATCCACGTGTTCAGCGACCTGCAGCGCATCGTAGGCGCCAATGCGGGCCAGAGTCTGCATGTGGTGGTGACGCGCGATGGCCGCGAGGTCGGCGTCGATGTGGTGCCCACGCCGAGCGAAGTTACCGACGCATCGGGCGTGAAGCGCTCCTTCGGCCGTCTGGGCATCAGAGATGCGACGGTCGGGGTGGGCGTCTTCGAAGCGCTGAAAGGGGGCGTCGATCAGACTTGGTTCATCATCGCCCAGACGGGTTCCTATCTTGGAAAGATCGTCACCGGTCGCGAGAGCCCCGATCAACTGCACGGAATTCTGGGTATTGGCGCCGTCTCCGATCAGGCGGCGCGCATCGGATTTGGCGCGCTGATCGGACTTGCAGGCCTGATGTCGGTGAGCATTGGACTGGTGAACCTTTTGCCCATCCCAGTGCTCGACGGCGGTCACCTTCTGTACTATGCATGCGAAGCGGTCCTGGGTAGGCCGCTGGGGGAACGCGCGCAGGAGGTTGGTTTCAGGCTGGGCTTGGCTTTTGTTTTGTGCCTCATGCTGCTTGCGACCTTCAACGATCTCGTCCACCTGAACCTGTTCTGAAGGCTTCGCGTGCCGCGCCAAAAGCGCAAGCGTGAAAAATCAAAAGGCGAGTCGATGATCTTGGGTGGCCACCCTTTTGCCCGCTCCTTTCGGCTTGTTGCCTGGGCATTGATGGCGACGTGCGCGTTTTCGGCGCTTGAGCCTTACATCGCGTCGGCCCAGCCTGCGCCGCCGCCGGCCCCGCACCCCATCACCCCGCCTGCACCACCTCCCGCGGGACCTGGCGGTCTCCCGCCGGGCCCGGAAATGACCCTGGATCAAGCGGCGCCTGTGGTGATGCCGATGCCCGCGCCTCAGGGCCAGGGGCCGATTCAACGCATCGTCGTCGAAGGCACGCAGCGGATCGAGCCGGACAGCGTGCTTTCCTATCTCTTGCTTCGACAGGGTCAGGCTTACGATCCGGCAATCGCCGACCGTTCGTTGAAAGTGCTCTTCGATACCGGGCTGTTCTCCGACGTACGCATGGATTGGGACGGGATGACGCTGACCGTGCGCGTGGTCGAGAATCCGATCCTCAATCAAGTGGTGTATGAGGGCAATTCGCAGCTATCGGATACCGATCTCAACAAAGAGGTGCAGGTCCGTCCGCGAATGGTGTTCACCCGAGCCCGCGTTCAAGCCGATGTGCAGCGGATCATCGAGCTCTACCGGCGCTCCGGGCGGTTTGCCGCGACCGTCGAGCCCAAGATCATTCAGCGTCCGCAAAATCGCGTCGATCTGGTGTTCGAGATCAATGAAGGACCGACCACCGGTGTGGCTGCGATCAATTTCATCGGCAATCGCGTCTTCGCCGACGGCGATTTGCGCGAGCAGATCGCAACGACAACCAGCGCCTGGTGGAAATTTCTCTCGACCAACGACAATTACGATCCGGATCGGCTGACTTTCGACCGCGAGCAGCTTCGCAGATTCTATCTGTCGCGCGGCTATGCCGATTTTCGCGTCGTTTCGGCCATCGCCGAGCTGGCGCCCGACCGGCAGAATTTCTACATCACCTTTACGGTCGAAGAGGGCGAACTTTACCATTTCGGCAAGGTCCAGATTCAATCTCAGATCAGGGACCTCAACCCGAACGATTTACAGCCTTTGCTGCTGACCAATGAGGGCGACGTCTACGATGCGACCCAGATCGACAAGTCGATAGAGGCGCTGACCTATGCTGCCGGCACGCGGGGCTTCGTCTTCATCGATATCCGGCCGCGCGTTCAGCGTAATCCGGCGACCAAGACCATCGACCTGTTCTACGACATTGAAGAAGCCCCCCGTGTCTATGTGGAACGCATCAACATCGTGGGAAATACCCGCACGCGCGACGATGTGATCCGCCGCGAATTCCGTCTCGCGGAAGGCGATGCGTTCAATCGCGTGCTTGCAGACCGCTCGCGCACGCGCATTCGCGCTCTAGGCTTCTTTAAGGACGTCACGATCAAAGAGGATCCCGGATCGGCGCCCGACCGTACGGTATTGACGGTCACGGTCACCGAACAGCCCACGGGTGAACTTGCCCTCGGTGCGGGATATTCATCTCAGCAAGGCCTGCTGCTGGATTTCAGCTATACCGAACGAAATCTGTTCGGGCGGGGCCAATTCCTGCGCGCCAGCGTTTCCATCGGCACCTTCCAGAAGGATTACGATTTCCGCTTCACGGAACCCTATTTCCTCGGGCGGCCATTGGCCGCGGGGTTCCTCGTCTACAAAGTCGTGACCGATTTCACCCAACAAATCGGCTACATCTCCGACGTGACGGCCACCGGCATTCAGTTTGGGTTTCCGGTCTCCGAGTTCGGCCGCGTTTCGCCACATTACAACTTCGCCTATACGAGCATCGGTTCGGTCGGCACCACGTCTGCCGTCGTAGCGTTGGCGGCTGGCGCATATTCCGCATCGTCGGTCGGTTTCACTTATACCTACGACACGCGCGATGATATCGCCAAGCCGACCAAAGGGTGGAACTTTGCCCTCAGCCAGGATATCTCGGGCCTGGGAGGCGATCTGAAATATCTGCGTTCCGTTTTCGGCCTCGAATATTACCACCCGTTCTTTTTCAATCTTGTGGGCGAGATCGCGTTTAACTCCGGCTACATTACCGGCTATGGCGGTTTAGGCATTCCGATCAATGAGCGGTTCTTCAAGGGCGGACCATCCTTCCGCGGCTTTCAGATCGCCGGTGTCGGCCCCCGGGATACCGTTGCCAATGCCTCCCTTGGCGGGCAGCTCTTTGCCGTTGGCACCTATCAGGTTCGGTTGCCTGACATTTTACCGCCGGACTACGGCATCAGCCTTTCGGCATTCTCCGATTTCGGTACCTTGGGCTTGATCCGTGGCTTCAGTAAGGTATGCACTTTACAGGAGTGTGTCCGGGATGATTTGGCCATACGGGCTACGGCCGGCATTGCGATCAACTGGAAGTCGCCCTTCGGCCCGGTGGAGATCGACGTTGGTTATCCATTCTTGAAGCAAGGCTACGACAAACCCCAGGCGATAAGATTGAGTGCGGGCACCACTTTCTGACGTGAGGAAGGATGAGTTGACCATGAACCAGATTCCCTATTTGCGCGCGACAGCGGCGCTCGCCGCGCTCAGTTTCGCGTTTTTTCTCGACGGTTCGGACTATGGTCCTGCGAACGCGCAGGCCGCTCCGGCTCCGGCCGCGCCCTCCGTCGTGGTTGCGCCGCCTCCCGGGGCTCCCGCTCCGGCGGCGGCACCAGCCGCGGCCGCGCCAGCGGCCCCGGGCGGCACAACTCCGCGCATTATCGTGATCGATCGCCAATTCATCCTGGCGCGTTCATCGGCGGGCCAGGAAATGATGGCCCAGGCGCAAAACCTTTCCAAACAAGCCGAAACGGAATTCAAGGCCCAGGAGCAACAACTCGTCACCGAGGCCGGCCAGTTGCAGCAGCAACTCGCCATTATGGCGCCGGATGTCCGCGACCAGAAGGAAAAGGAATTCACCACCAAACAACAGGCGTTTCAGGGCCGAGTCGCGCAGCGCCAGGCGGAAATCCAGGCCGGTCTTGGCAAGGCGGGCCACGTGATCGAGGTTGCGTTGGAGCCGATCCTGAAATCTCTCATGGCCGAGCGCGGCGCCAACATGGTGTTCGACAGGGGCTCCGTCATTCTTTCGACCGTTGACGTCGACGTGACGCCCGTTGCGGTCCAGAGGCTCGACAAGGCGCTGCCCCATGTCAAAGTCGAATTGACTGCGGTACCAGGCGCCGCGCCGCCGCCACCCGTGGCAGCCGCTGCGCGGCCCCCGGCCCCCGCGGTCGTCCCGGCCGCAGGCGCGCCCCCTGCTGTCCGGAAGTAGGAGCGGCGGAGCCGCGCCGGAAGGCCAAGCAAGAAAGGAATGACGGATGGCGGATCCGCGATTTTACGACAATCGCGGTCCCTTCCGTTTGGCCGAGCTTTGCGAGGAGAGCGGACTCGGCGTCCCGCCCGACACGGATGGGGGAGCATGGGTTTTCGACGTTGCCGGTCTGGAGCAGGCCGGCCCGCCGCATCTCTCTTTCTATGATGGACGGCGGGACAAGGAATCCTT
>DASQIQ010000406.1:0-2188 GCA_035631495.1 Micropepsaceae bacterium | reverse complement strand
TCCGACGCCAGTCCCGGACCGCATTTTGCGGGCCATGGACCGGGCCGTCATCGACCATAGGGGACCCGAATTCCAGAAACTGGGGCAGCGGGTCCTGGCCGGCATCAAATCCGTCTTCAAGACCAAAGGCGCGGTCTTCATCTACCCCTCCTCCGGGACCGGGGCCTGGGAAGCGGCCCTCGCCAACGTGCTGTCGCCCGGCGACAAGATCCTGATGTTCGAGACCGGCCATTTCGCCACGCTGTGGAAGAACATGGCGGTGAAATTGGGGGCGAGGCCCGAATTCATCGAATCCGATTGGCGGTCCGGCGTGGATGCGGCCGCAATCGAGGAGCGTCTGCGCGCCGACAAGGGCCACGAGATCAAGGCGGTCTGCGTCGTCCACAATGAGACCTCCACGGGCGTGACCTCCTCCGTCGCCGACGTGCGCAAGGCGCTCGATGCGGCGAAGCATCCCGCGCTGCTGATGGCCGACACCGTGTCGTCGCTCGCCTCGATCGATTTCCGCCACGACGAATGGGGCGTGGACGTCACTGTCACCGGTTCGCAGAAGGGCCTGATGCTGCCGCCGGGATTGGGCTTTACCGCGGCGAGCGAGAAGGCGCTGAAAGTCGCCAAGACCGCGAAGCTGCCGAAATCCTTTTTCTCCTGGGAAGACATGGTGGGGCCGAACGCGTCGGGCTTCTTCCCCTATACGCCGGCGACCAATCTGCTCTACGGCCTCGCCGAAGCCATCGACATGTTGCAGGAGGAAGGCTTCGATCGAGTCTTCGCGCGTCACAAGCGCCATGCGGAAGCCACGCGGCGCGCGGTGCGCGGCTGGGGTCTGGAGATCCTCTGCCGCGATCCCAAATGCTATTCGCCGATCGTGACGGCGATTCTGATGCCGCCAGGGCATGATTCCGACGCCTTCCGCAAAGTGGTGCTGGAAAATTTCGACATGTCGCTCGGCGCAGGGCTGTCCAAGATCGCCGGCAAAGTGTTCCGCATCGGCCATCTCGGCGACACCAACGATCTGACGATTCTGGGCGCGCTCGCCGGGGTCGAAATGGGCCTGGAACTGGCGCAAGTGCCGCACAAAAAGGGTGGCGTGCAGGCGGCAATGGCCTATCTGACGGAAGCTGCGAAAATGCCGGTGGGAAACGCAGCCGAATAATCGCCGACACATTCGCAGCGGAAGGTGGAGAACCATGCAACGCACATTCAAAGCCACCAATGTGGTGCTGGTCCTGCTCTGCGCGATGTATTTCATTTCCTACATCGTGCGGCAGAGCGTCAGCACCGCGATGCTCGACATCCGTCCCGAATTCAATCTCTCGACCACCCAGGCATTGTTTGTGTTCTCGGTCTTCGGCTACCCCTATCTTCTGTTCCAGATCATCGGCGGTTCCTGCGCGGATCGCTTCGGTCCGAAGAAGACGCTGTTCCTGAGCGGTCTCGTCTGGGCGGGAGCGACCATCATGACCGGTTTTGCCACCGGCTTCGTGTCGCTTCTCTTCTGGCGCGTGGTGATGGGCTTTGGCGTCGGCGCCACGCTCCCCACCGCGACGCGCGCCATGCAGCACTGGGTGGAGTCGAAAAAGCGCGGCTTCGCGCAAGGTATCACCCACGCCTTCTCGCGGCTCGGCAACGCACTCACGCCGGTCGTGACCGTCGCGCTGATGGTGGCCTTCACTTGGCGCGGATCATTCATCGCTTTCGGAATAGCCGGGCTTCTCTGGGTGATCGTCTGGAGCTGGTATTTCCGGGACGATCCGAAAGAGCATCCCGACATCACACAGGCCGAACTCGCCAAGCTTCCCTTGCCGCACAAGGGCCCGCGTCCGATCGTGCCTTGGGGTCCGCTGATCGCCCGCATGTGGCCCGTTACCCTGACCTATTTCTGTTACGGCTGGTGCCTGTGGCTCTATTTGAGCTACCTACCCGTCTTCTTCAAAGACACGTTCCACCTCACCAACAGCGGAGCGGCGACGTTCTCCACCGTGATCTATTTCATAGGCGCGATCGGGAACACTATGGGCGGAATCGTGTCCGACCGGATTTTCCAGCGCACGGGCAATGTGCGTTTCTCACGGCTCGTCGTAACCGTCGTCGGGTTCACCGGCGCGCTGCTCTGGCTCGTGCCGATCATCTATGTCCACGACATGTTTGTCGTGGCGGTGTGCCTCGCGGGCGGTTTCTTCTTCGC
>DASQIQ010000405.1:0-4383 GCA_035631495.1 Micropepsaceae bacterium | reverse complement strand
TCTTCGTTGCGGTGAACGAAAGCGCCGATCTCAGGCTCCAACTCGGCGATCGCCGCAAGGCAATTTTCCAGAAGATCGGATGGGCTGCCGCGTCCGACGGCGAACATGTGGCGCGCCCGATGGAATGGACGCATGCGAAAGGCTCGCGCGCCCGGCACGTTACTTTCCGCTTTCATCGTAATAATGGATTTCGAACAGCAGGCAGCCCTTCTCGGATTTGAACGGCCCGTGATGGACGCCGGGCGGGCGGCAGGCATAGGTCGGGCTGTGGAAGGGTTCACCGCCCTTGCCTTGCGCGTCGCTGCCGACAATGAGATCGCCCGCCAGAAGATAAACCTCCTCCCAATGATCATGCACAAAGGGCGCGGTGGTGTAGACGCCCGGATCGAAGCGCAGCAGCCGCGTGCGGCTCCCCATCTTTTTCGTCTCGTCGATGTCGCTTGCGAGGATCTTCTGCTTGATGCCCGAAGGATAGTCCGGCGGCGTCGCCCACCCCGCGCTCATGTCGAGCGGGGTGAATTCCAGATGGGGCTTGTTCATCGGCATGGCAGGTCTCTCTCTCGCCTATCCTAAGATGGGAAGGCTCACGACATCATAGCAATGTTGAATCTTTCGCCCCTTCACAGGGTCTTCCAGTTCGAATTCGAAACGCTCGGCGGGTCTGAGGCCGCCATGAGCGGGAAGCGTGCCGCAGAACATCAGCGTACCGTCGGCAAGGCCGTTTTTGTCGAAGCGGGCGAGCAGGTCCTCAGGATGGCGCATCGTGGCTACCGGCCCTTCCTGATAGAGCGCGCGCCTGCCGCCAATCGTCGCATAAGATCGCAACATCAGCCGATCCCAATGAGCGGCGACATCCTCGAAACGCCAGAACAAAGGCGCAATCGGTTTCTCGCACATCTGCTTGGAGACCGACACGCCATAGGCTTCGACTTCGCGGTCGGTATGATCGGAACCCGTCCCGACCCAGAGAGCGCCTTGCGTCCGCAGGAGCACGAACTCCACTTCGCCGCTCGATGTCCCGCCCAGCACTTCGATACTTGCCTCGGTGGTCAGGCGTGCCGCGGAGACGCGGTAGAAAATCGGCGTCGTGGCCGGGCGCTTCACGCCGAGCGCTTCCAATTCCTTGATGTGCTTCTCGACCGCTTCGGCATCGCGGCCAGTCCAGCCGGCGATTACCGCTTGGCCAATAGAAATTTTGGCGGCGCGCGGTGCTCCCGCCCCTTCCTGCAACAGCAAAGGCAAAATCCGCCCTGGCACCGGCATCATCTTTCAACGGCAAGAATTGCGTGAATATTGCTCGATTTCGCATAGTTGCCGAGGGGGGTCAAATTGTCGACGCCTCCGGGCTGTTAATGCGCTGCAGCACAGCCGCGCTGGGCGCATCACGATGAAGAAAGGCGCCTTCGCCGAAAGTCAGCGATGATCTCCCTGGCCGCATTGTGGCCCGGCGCGCCGGTTACGCCTCCGCCGGGATGCGTCCCGGAACCGCACATGTAGAGTCCCGGCAAGGGCCCGCGATAATTGCCATAGCCGAGCATCGGCCGCGCCGAGAACATCTGGTCCAAACTCATGGCGCCGTGGAATATGTCGCCGTCCGTCAGCCCAAAGATTCGCTCCAGGTCCAGAGGGCTCAGGATTTGGCGCCCCAACACCGAAGCCTTGAAATTGGGCGCGTAGCTGTTGACGGTGTCGATCATCAGATCGGCGACGGTTTCGCGGCAGTCATCCCAGGATTGCCCGTCGGGCAATTGCGGCGCCACATGCTGACAGAACAGGCTCGCCACATGACCGCCCGGCGGCGCGAGGCTGTCGTCCAACGTCGACGGAATGATCATTTCGATGATGGGCTGTTTCGACCAGCCATGCGTGCGCGCATCGAAATACGCCCGCTCCATATAAGAAAGCGTCGGCCCGAAGATGATGCCCGCGCTGTGGTGATCGCCCGCGTCCGGCAAACAGGTGAATCGCGGCAGCTCCGACAGCGCCACATTCATGCGAAAACTTCCCGAGCCGCAGCGCCAGCGCGCGATGCGTTCCTTAAAATCGGCCGGAAGCGCGGACGCGTTTATGAGCTGCAGGTAGAGCCGTCTGGGATTCACATTTGAGATCACGGCCGCGGCATGGATGATTTCGCTGGCCTCGGTGACGACGCCAGTGGCTCTGCCGTTGCGAACCATGACCTCCCCTACCGCGCAATTCACGCGAATGTCGACGCCCCGGCTGGTAGCCACCTTCGCCATGGCTTGCGTGATGGCGCCCATGCCGCCGACAGCGTGACCCCAAGCGCCTTTCGTACCGTTCACCTCACCGAAGACATGATGCAGCAGCACATAGGCGGTGCCCGGCGCATAGGGACTTGCATAGGTGCCGACGACGCCGTCGAAGCCATAGACCGCCTTGATGGGATCGCTCTCGAACCAGGAATCGAGAAAGTCGCCGGCGGAGCTCGCGAACAGCGTAAGCAGATCGCGCCGCGCCGCCATCGGCAATTTCGCCAATCGCCCCCCCATGCGCGCCGCGCGCAGCAGTTCGGGCCATGCCATGCGCCAGTTTCCCTCCACAACATTGGGTGGGGTTTCCAGCGCCAGGGCGCGCAATATTTCGGCGATACGGTCCAAAGCGACAGCGTAATCATCAAGCCGCGCGGCGTCCTTGGCGGAGAACTTCGCCACTTGCTCGCGGGTTCGCCCGTCCCCGACCATAAGATATTCGCCATCCGAAATCGGCAGGAAGTTGGAAACCCTGCGCTCGACGATGTTGAGGCCGTTCGCGGACAAATCGAGATCGCGGATGATCTTCGGATTGAGCAAGGAAACCGTGTAGGACGCCACCGAGTTGCGGAAACCGGGATGGAATTCCTCCGTCACGGCCGCCCCGCCGACCACGCCGCGGCGTTCGAGCACAACGACCTTCAAGCCCGCGGCGGCCAGATAGGCGGCGCAGACGAGCCCGTTATGGCCCGCGCCGATAATCGCGGCATCGTAGCGCCTGCTCACATCAGGCATTCGCGCACCTCGCCGTTTGCATCTTATGGTTTTGCGCCACAAACGGGCCTACGCTCGGCTCGGAAGAGAGGTTTGGGGGAGCAGATGTCCAAACGCAAGGCGCAATCCGACGGGCTTTCGCGCCGGGGCCTTCTGAAAGGCGCGGCGCTGGCCGGCGCTGCGGTTGCGACGCCTTTGGTAGCACAGGCTCAGATTGCACCGGCGCGGCCTGCCGGGCCGGCGCGGACGACACCGCCGCCCCATCCGGAAATCGACACGCTCGCCTATCGCGTGGACGGCAGCCCGATCGTGCAGACGACGTCCGGGGCCGACTTCATGCTCGACGTGCTGAAGAGCCTGAAATTTGACTATCTCGCCGCGACCTGCGCCTCCAGCTTCAAGGGCCTGCATGAATCGGTGGTGAATTACGGCAAGAATGTCGCGCCGGAATTCATCACCACGACGCATGAGGAAACCTCGGTCGCGCTCGCGCATGGCTATGCCAAGATCGAGAACAAGCCGATGCTGGTCTGTGCCCATGGCACCGTCGGGCTGCAGCATGCCTCCATGGCGATCTACGATGCGTTCTGCGATCGCGTGCCGGTGTTCCTGTTCATCGGCAATACGTTCGACGCCGCCGAGCGCCGCAACGAGGTGATCTGGGTCCATTCCTCGCAGGACGACGCCGCAATGGTGCGCGACTTCGTCAAATGGGACGACCGCCCAGGATCGTTGGAGCATTTCGCGGAAAGCGCGGTGCGCGCCTACAAGATCGCGGTGACGCCGCCAATGGCCCCGGTGCTCCTGTCCGTCGACACGACGATGCAGGAAGGTCCGATTCCCGAAGGACCAAAGCTTCAGATCCCGAAGCTGCCCGTCGTCACCATGCCACAGGGCGAGTCGGGAGCGGTCTCGGAAGCCGCGAAGCTTCTGGTCGCCGCGGAGAACCCGGTCATCGTCGCGGATTCCTATGGCCGCAATCAGCAGGCCGTGGACCATCTTGTGGAGCTCGCCGAGCTTCTGCAGTGCGGGGTTGTGGACCTCGCCGCGCGGATGAATTTCCCCTCGCGCCATCCGCTCAATCAGAGCAATCGCGGCAATCGCGCGACGGTCAGTCAGGCCGATGTGATTCTCGGATTGGAGGTGGTGGATTTCTGGGGCATCACCCACGCCATCCACGATCAGATCATCTCGAGCTCCAACCCGACGACGCGGCAAGACGCCAAGATCATCAGCATCAGCTCGGGCGATCTGTTCATCAAATCCAATTATCAGAACTTTCAGCGCTTCGAAGCGGTTGACCTTGCCATCGCCGCCGACGCCGCGGCGACGATGCCCCATCTGATCGAAGCGGTGCGGCACGAGATCACGGCCAATCGCAAATCGGCGTTTCAGGCGC